>NZ_JBEYYU010000018.1:0-139750 GCF_040645755.1 Streptomyces sp. NPDC046716 | reverse complement strand
CGCGCCTGGACGACCGGGCGGAGTAGCTCCGCGCGCCTGCCGGTCGGCTGCCGGCCGGTGGGGCTTCTCGCGCAGTTCCCCGCGCCCCTGAGATGCGCACTGCGTGCGCCATCTCATCAGGGGAGGCTGCGCGCAGCGCATGCCTCGGGGGCGCGGGGAACTGCGCGATCAGCCACCACGGACCGGCACTATGACGACTGGTCGCCCACGACGGTGCTCAGGGACAGCGCGAACCTACCCGCGTCATCGGTCCACCAGTGCGTCAACTCCATCCCGGCCGAACGCAGTTCACCCGCGACCCCGCCCCGCCGGAACTTGGCCGACACCTCGGTCCGCACCTCCTCACCCGCGGCGAACTCGACGACCAGATCCACCGCCGGGATCTTGACGACCTGGTCCACGGCGGAGCGCAACCGCATCTCGATCCACTCCGCGCGGCCGTCCCACCGGGCGACGTGCGCGAAGGCGGCCGGGTCGAAATCGGCCCCCAGCTCCCGGTTCATCACGGCCAGCACGTTCTTGTTGAACGCGGCCGTGACCCCGGCCGCGTCGTCGTACGCGGCGACCAGCTCCGCCTCGTCCTTGACCAGATCGGTGCCGAGCAGGAAGAAGTCACCCGGCGACAGCAGCCCGCGCACCGACGCGAGGAACTCCGCGCGCTCCTCGGGCAGCAGGTTGCCGATCGTGCCCCCGAGGAACGCCACCAGACGCGGCCCGGGGGTCGCGGGCAGCTCGAGATCGCGGGTGAAGTCGGCGACGAGCGCGTGGATGCCGAGCCCGGGACGCTCGGCGAGCAGCGAGCGCGCCGCACCCCGCAGCGCGCTCTCGCTGACGTCCACCGGCACGTACGCCGCAAGACCCGGCAGCGCGTCGAGCAGATGGCGGGTCTTGTCGGACGAGCCCGAGCCCAGCTCGACCAGCGTGAGCGCCCCGCTCGCCGCCGCGATCTCGGGCGCGCGGGCGAGCAGGATCTCCCGCTCGGCCCGGGTCGGGTAGTACTCGGGCAGCGTCGTGATCTCGTCGAACAGCTCGCTGCCGCGCGCGTCGTAGAACCACTTGGGCGGCAGCGTCTTGGGGGAGCGGGTCAGACCGTGCAGGACATCGGCCCGCAGGGCCGCGTCGGTCGCGTCCGCGGGCAGGGTGCGGGTGACGTCAAATGTGGGGTTCGTGGTCACGCGGCAGGCTCCTTGAGTGGGGTGAGCAGGACGTCGGTGCGGCTCGCGGCGAGCAGGGTGCGGTCGGGCACCTCGGTCCAGCGCGGGTCGTCGTCGTAGGGCTCGGAGGCGACGACCGTGCCGCCACCGGGGTCCGCGAGGTACCACAGGGTGTCGCCCCAGGCCGTCGCGGCGATCGTCTCGCCGTTGGTGAGCAGGAGGTTGAGGCGGGCAGCGGGCTGGGCCGCGGCCACGTCGAGCACGGTGTCGGCCAGCGCCTGGGCCGGCTCGTCGCCGGTGCGCAGCCGGTGAAGGGCGAGCGCCCACAGGAACGCCGCGTCGCACCGGGCCTCCATCGACAGGAGGTCGGCGGCGGGCAGCGTGGGCACGAGCGGCGCCAGCGACCCGGGCCAGCCCGGCACCGCCCCGTTGTGGCTGAACAGCCAGGGGCCCGCCGCGTACGGCGCCGCGGCGGCCTCCCCGTCCGCTCCCGCGAGCGTCGCGTCCCGTACGGCGGCCAGCAGCGCCCCGGAGCGGACGACCCGGGTCAGATCCGCGTACGAGGCATCGCCCCACACCGGCCCGGAGCGGCGGTAGCGGGCGGGCACCGGGTCGCCGTCCGCGTACCAGCCCACGCCGAAACCGTCCGCGTTGACGGTGCCGTGCCGCTGTCTGCGCGGCTCCCAGGACTGGCGGAACAGACTGTGCGGCGGCGCGTTCAGCACCTCGTTGAGTGCCACCGGCGGTCCCAGATAAGCGAGATGACGGCACATCAGGAACCGTCCTCCCGCGGCTGGGCGTCCCGCGCCGTGCGGAAGCCGGAGAAGATCTGGCGGCGCACCGGATAGTCCCAGTTGCGGAACGTGCCCCGGCAGACCACCTGGTCCACCGCGAACGACCCGCCGCGCAGCACCTTGTGGTCGGAGCCGAAGAAGACCTCCGAGTACTCGCGGTACGGGTAGGCGGCGAAGCCGGGATAGGGCAGGAAGTCGCTCGACGTCCACTCCCACACATCGCCGATCAGCTGCCGCACCCCGAGCGGGGACTCGCCGAGGGGGTAGCTGCCCGCGGGGGCCGGGCGCAGATGGCGCTGGCCCAGGTTCGCCCGCTCGGGGGTCGGATCGGCGTCGCCCCACGGGTAGCGCGTCGAGCGGCCCGTCGCCGGGTCGAAGCGGGCCGCCTTCTCCCACTCCTCCTCCGTCGGCAGCCGGCGCCCCGCCCAGCGGGCATAGGCGTCGGCCTCGTACCAGCTCACGTGCAGCACCGGCTCGTCGGGCGGGACGACCTCCGTCACGCCGAACCGGCGGCGCAGCCACTGACCGCCCGCGTCGCGCCGCCAGAACTGCGGCGCCTCCAGTCCGTGGTCGCGCACCAGGGCCCAGCCCGCCGGCGCCCACCACTCGGGGGTGCGGTACCCGCCGTCGGCGATGAACTCCAGATACGCCCCGTTCGTCACCGGCGTCGTGTCGATGTGGAACGGCGGCACCAGACGGGTGTGGGCGGGACGTTCGTTGTCCAGCGCCCAGGGCTCCGCGGACGTGCCCATCGTGAACGGGCCGCCGGGGACGAGGACTTCGGCCGGTCCGGAGAACGGGACCGTCAGGGATTCGGGGTCCGGCGCGGTCAACGCGGCCCCGCCCGTACGGAGCTGATGAGTGATCAGCATCGTCTCGTCGTGCTGCTGCTCGTGCTGGGCGATCATGCCGAAGGCGAAGCCCGCCCGGGTCAGCCGCGTCCCGCCCTCGGTGTCGAAGGACGCGCCGGCCAGCACGTCGAGGGCGCGTCCGCGTACCTCCGCCGCGTAGCCGCGGGCCTCCCGCGGCGCCAGCAGCGGCAGCTTCGGGCGCTCGGCACGGGGATGCTCGAACGCGTCGTACAGCGGGTCGATCTCGGGCCGGATGGCCTCACGGCCGCCGACGGCCCGCAGCAGCCACTGCTCCTCCTGATTGCCGATGTGCGCGAGGTCCCACACCAGTGGTGACATCAACGGCGAGTGCTGGGCGGTCAGTTCGGGTTCCTCGACACAGCTCGTGAGGAGAGTCGTGCGCCGCCGCGCGGTCTCCAGGGCGTCGACCGCACGGCGCCTGAGGGCCTCCGGGTCCACGGCCTCGATCTCCCGGTTCTGCTGACTGGTCATGAGCGGACGGTCCTCCTCTGTGCGGACGGTGTCGCGGGGTCGCGGAGCTGATCGAGCACGTCGTCGGCGGGGCAGCGGCCACGCAGGACGTAGCGCTGCGTGAAGTCGGCGACGGCCCGGCACACCTCGGGGTCCGCGCCGATCCGGGGGAGCGCGTCGAGCGCCGCGGCGAAGCAGGCCGTGGCCGCCTCCCGCAGCTCCGGATCGGTGAGGGCGAGGCGGGCCGCGTCCTGCCACAGCGGGTTGTGCGGGGCGGGCAGCGGCGCGGAGCGCTCCGCCAGCCGCTTCACGGCCCGGTACGCGGTCTCGGCGGCCTGCGGGTCGTCGAACAGCGCCGTCGTCACGGCGAGCGGGACGAGCCAGCCGTCGTCGCCGGGCTGTGCGTCGATCATGCGGAGTTCGAGGTGGCCGCGCGGGCGCACCGGCGGAAACAGCGTGGACAGGTGGTAGTCGAGGTCCGACCGGGTCGGTGGTCGCGGAGCGCCCGTGCGCACCCATTCGCGGAACGTCAGCCGTTCGGGCACCTCCCACGGCCCGCTGTCCCGGCGCACGCACATCACCGGCGCGTCGAGGACGTGCCGCGCCCACGCCGTGCGCGGCTCGGCGGCGGGTCCCGGGGCGCCGGAACGTCCCGGATCGATGCGCTCCCACAGGAGCTGCCGGGTGGAGCGCCAGCCGGTGGCCCGCCCGGACAGCATCGGAGAGTTGGCGAAGGCGGCGACCAGGACGGCGCCGAGCAGATGGGACAGCACCCAGCGCCTGCCGTGCCCCAGCGGGCCCGGCTCCTCGTGTCCCGCGTCCAGGCACACCTGCACGGACGCCGACGAGCACATCATGGAGCGGCCGGCGGGACCGGCCCGGTCGAGGGAGGCCTCCAGGGCGTCGTAGCGGGGTTCGCGCAGCACGCGGCGGGGTGGCCGCCAGGGATCGGTGCCCTGGCCCGAGAGGACGAGTCCGTGCTCACGGAGCACGGTGCGGACGGCGGTGAGATCGGCCCGCATGACCGAGACGCACTCGGTCAGGGTGGCGGCGGGGAGCGAACTGAGCTCCAGCTGGCCGCCGGGTTCCACCGTGAGCGCCGAGTGCAGGGGCACGGCGCGCAGTGCGACATAGGCCGCGTCGAGTCGTTCGGGAGGTAACGGGAGCCAGGGCACCCCCTGCGGGCGCGGCTCGTGGACGATCCATTCCAGTTCGACACCGACCGCGCGGGGCGGGCCGGTCTTGAAGCAGATGCCCCGGATCAGGGCCTCCACCTCGGTTGCCTCGGTGAGCGGCTCACCGGGGCTCGTACAGTCTGCCTCGCTCATACCGGGATTCCTCCTGGTCCTCACCCGTCCCATGGTCCCCGGTCGGGGCCATGGCGTCGATTCGGCCCGGGTCGGGCCTTTTCGGGCAACGCCCGTCTACCCAAGACCCTCGCCGGGAATCGCACAAGGGTGCGTCCGGGAGTGAGGACGGTCGGACCGCTCCGGCGAAAACCTGTTGTCCGCGCGGTCACCGAGCGCACACGATGGGTTCATGAGAACGACGGGGGAGGGCGCGTGAGCGCCCGGCTGCGGGAGATCGCGCAGCGCACGGAGGAGATCGTCGCCGCGGGGGAGTACGTCACGGGGGACGGGCGCACGGTCGACCTCGCCGACGCGGTGGCACGGGCCCGGGAGGGCACGCGCATGTACGGTCCCGAGCCGGTGACCGTGCCGCCCGCGCCGGCCGTGGCGGCGCCGTCCGTCGAGGTCACGGGGGAGAGCAGCCTCGACGCGGCGCGCCGGATGACGGGGGAGCGGGCGGAGCGGATCGCGGTGCTGAACTTCGCGTCCGCCCGCAACCCCGGCGGCGGTTTCCTGAACGGGGCACAGGCCCAGGAGGAGGCCGTCTGCCGCGCCTCGGCGCTGTACACCTGCCTGCTCAGGGCCCCGGAGTTCTACGACCACCACCGCACCGACCGGGACGTCTTCTACAGCGACCGCGTCATCCACACCCCCGGCGTGCCGGTGTTCAGGGACGAGCGCGGCCGGCTCCTCGACGAGCCCTACCAGGTGGGCTTCCTGACCTCACCCGCGCCGAACGCCGGGGTGATCGCGCGCCGCACCCCGGAGCGCGTCGACCGGATCCCCAGGGCGCTGGCCGCCCGCGCCGAGCGCGTCCTGGAGGTCGCGGCCCTGCACGGCTACCGGCGGCTCGTGCTCGGCGCGTGGGGCTGCGGCGTGTTCCGCAACGAACCCGAGCAGGTCGCCCGGGCGTTCGCGGGCCTCCTCGACGGCCGTTTCCACGGCCGTTTCGAGCAGGTCGTCTTCGCGGTCCTCGACCGTACGAAGGACGCGGCGACCCGCTCGGCGTTCGAGCGGGTCCTCAGCGGCCCCCGGCAGCAGGCCGTTCAGCGCCAGCCGTAGCGCTCCCGCAGCCGCAGCACCACCGTGTTGAAGCGGCCGCGGTCCAGCGCGCACGCCTCGCGCCGCATCCCCTGGTCGTGCACCCGCAGTACGCGGTCCAGATCCACCCACGAGTCGCGGCCGTCCCGGTCCCAGGGTCCCGAGCCGAGCGCCACCCACTCGCGGTCGTGGTCGTGCCGCTTGCTCGACAGCTGCACGGCCAGCAGCGTCCCGGCCGCCTCGCGGGCGACGACGAGAACGGGGCGGTCCTTGCCGCGCCCGTCGTTCTCCTCGAAGGGCACCCACGTCCAGACGATCTCGCCCGGGTCGGGGTCGCCGTCGTGCGCGGGCGCGTACTCGGTGCGCACCGGGCCCACCCGGCGCGGCTCGGCCTCCACCGTGGCCGTCGCTCCGAAGCGGCCGGGGTGCTCGTTCGCGGAATCTTCCGTAAAGGCAGTCACCGGGGTCACGTTAGAGCCTGGACGGCCCAATCCGTGCGGCGGGTCCACGGGATGCCCCGCAGGCTCGGCACATGGCACGACGACGCATACACCGCCCCGCCCTGACCGCACTCCCCGCGCTGCTGCTCCTGGCCGGCGCCCTCGCCCCCGGCGCCGCACGGGCCGCCGACGCCCCACCGCCGCCGCGCACCGTCTCGGCCTGGCTGCCGTACTGGGACCAGGAGAACGCCTACCAGGACGCACTGGAGCACGCCGACCAGATCCGCACCATCAGCCCCTTCTGGTACCAGACGAAGTCCGCGGGCCGCGTCGACGGCCACCCCGGCGCCGGCGAGCGCCGCATCGTCAACGGCCTGCACGACAAGGGCATCCAGGTCGTCCCGACGGTGATGGAGACGATGAAGCCCGGCGCCCTCGGCGCCGTCATGACCAGCCCCGCCCGCCGCGCCGAACACATCGACGCGCTCCTCGCCGTCGTCCGCAGCCGCGCCTACGACGGCATCGACCTCGACTACGAGACCATCGCGCCGAGCCCCGACGCCACCTACCGCGCCGTGCGCACCGGATACGCCGACTTCGTCACCGACCTCTGCGCCCGCCTGCACGACCTGCGCAAGCAGTGCTTCGTCACCGTGACCCCCAAGACCCGTACCAGCGGCCGCGTCTGGGACTACGGGCGACTGGGCGCCGCCGCCGACCGGGTCCGGATCATGGCGTACAACCTGCACTACGCGGAGGGCGCGCCCGGCCCGCTCTCCACCCCGCGGTGGTACGACGACATCCTCACCACGGCCACCGCCCAAGTCCCGCGCGCCAAGCTGGAGATGGGCCTTCCGGCCTACGGATGGAACTGGGCGGTCGGGGACAAGGGCCGTGCACAGCACGTGACATGGAAGGACGCCGAGGCGCTGCGCCGCAAGGAGAAGGCGCCCTACCGTCTCGACCCCGACTCCAGCACCCCGCACTTCACGTACAAGGACGGCAGCACCCGCCGCACCGTCTGGTACCAGGACGCGCGCGGCACCGCGGCCCACCTCGCCGTGCTGCGCACCCACGGCGTCCCGCACACGGTGCTGTGGGCGCTGGGCTTCGAGGACCCGGACGTGTGGAAGGTGCTCGCGGACGGCTGAGACAGGGGTGTCACGTGGCCCCTGCGGGGGACCGCGTGACACCCCAATCGCCGTGCGATGTACGTGTGTTGGCCAGCCGTACGGCACGGAGTGCCCGCCCGGCGCCCGGTGCGGACACCCCTTCTGGAAAGATGCCGTACGTCATGGTGGAGAAACCGCAGATACCCAGTCAGCAGCCCGTACCCGCCGAATCCACGGGCCCGTCCCGCGGCTCGGCGCCCACGAGCGCGGACGTCGCGCGGCAGGCCGGGGTCTCGCGCGCCACCGTCAGCTACGTCCTGAACAACACCAGCGCCGTACGGATCAGCGAACCGACCCGGCGCCGCGTCCACGAGGCCGCCAAGGAACTCGGCTACGTCCCGCACGCCGCCGCCCGCAGCCTGCGCGCCGGACACACCCGCATCGTCCTGATGCCGGCGCCGGACGTGCCGGTCGGCACCCTGTACAGCGGATTCCTCAACGAGTTCCAGTGGGCGCTGAGCCGGCTCGACTACACCGCGGTGCAGTACGGAAGCGTGGGCGTCGTCGGCGACGACGCGGCCCGCGCCTGGGCCGAACTGCGGCCCGTCGCCGTCCTCGCCCCGGTCGGCATGGGTCTGCGCGGCATCGGCGTCCTCCAGCGGTCCGGCGCCAAGGCCGTCATCACCCTGGGCGCCGAGCCGGTCGAGGGAGCGCACGCCCTGATCGCCGACCACCGCGCGGTGGGCCGGGTCGCGGCGGAACACCTGCGCGAGCGCGGTCACCACCGGATCGGTGTGCTGATGCCGCGGGAGGAAGGCCTGGACGCGTTCGCCGCGCCACGCCTCGCGGGCATCCGGGAGACCGGCGCCGAGGCGGTCGCGCTGCCGGTCGCCTACGACGAGGAGCACGCGGCCGACGTCGTCGCGCGCATGAGGGAGTCGGGGCTCAGCGCCGTCTTCGCCTACAACGACGAGTACGCGATGCTGCTGATGCGGGCGCTGCAGGACGCGGGGATCGGCATCCCGGACGAAGTCGCCGTCGTCGGCGCCGACGATCTGATGCTGGGCCGCCTGCTGCGGCCGCGGCTGACGACGGTCCGGCTCGCCCTGCCCTCGGGACAGGAACTCGCGGAGTTCGTCGACCGGCTCGTGCGCACCCCGGCCGCGGAACCGGAGATCAGGGACGTGCTGGGCGCGAGCCTGGTGCGGCGCGAGTCCACCTGACCCGCGCCGCACCCCGCCCCGAAGGGCTCAGCCCTCGTCGGTCGCCTGGCCCTGCTGAGCCTGCTGCTCGGCGACGGACTTGCGCACCTCGTCCATGTCCAGCTTGCGGGCCTGCCCGATCACGTCGTCCAGGGCCTCCTGGGGGAGCGCGCCCGGCTGGGCGAACACGGCCACCTGGTCACGGACGATCATCAGCGTGGGGATCGACTGGATGCCGAAGGCGGCGGCCAGCTCGGGCTGCGCCTCCGTGTCGACCTTGCCGAAGACCAGGTCGGGGTTGGCCTCCGCCGACTTTTCGTAGACCGGGGCGAACTGCTTGCAGGGCCCGCACCAGGACGCCCAGAAATCGATCAGCACGAACTCGTTCTCCGTGACCGTCTGATCGAAGTTCTCCTTGGTCAGCTCCACGGTGGTGCTGCTCATGGTGTTTCCCTCTTCCTGCTTCCTGGGTTCGGGGCGAAGCCGTAGGGGGCAATGCCTTTGTGCACAACCGTCCGTATGGCGGACGTATTCCGCGCCCATACCCATGTGGCCCGCACGCACACCTACGACCACACTGGGCGTCATGACACATGCCACGGATACCACGAATGATCACGCGTACGACGTAGTCGTGCTGGGGGCGGGACCGGTCGGAGAGAACGTCGCCGACCGGGTGCGGGCCGGCGGCCTGAGTGCGGCGATCGTGGAGAGCGAGCTCGTCGGCGGCGAATGCTCGTACTGGGCCTGCATGCCCAGCAAGGCGCTGCTGCGCCCGGTGATCGCGCGCGCCGACGCCCGCCGGGTGCCCGGACTGCGCCAGGCGGTTCAGGGCCCCCTCGACACGGCCGCGGTGCTCGCCCACCGCGACGATTTCACCTCGCACTGGAAGGACGACGGCCAGGTCGGCTGGATCGAGTCCATCGGAACCGACCTCTACCGGGGCCACGGCCGCCTCGACGGGCCCCGCCGGGTCACGGTGACCGCCGAGGACGGCACCGTGACGGTGCTCACCGCCCGGCACGCCGTCGCGGTCTGCACCGGCACCCGGGCCGCGCTGCCCGCGCTGCCCGGCCTGCCGGAGGTCAAGCCCTGGACCAGCCGGGAGGCGACGAGCGCGGAGCGTGCGCCCGGACGCCTGATCGTGGTCGGCGGCGGGGTCGTCGCCGTCGAGATGGCCACGGCCTGGCAGGCGCTCGGCTCGCAGGTCACCCTTCTGGTGCGCGGCGACGGCGTGCTGGACCGGATGGAGCCGTTCGCCGGGGAACTGGTCGTCGACGCCCTGCGCGAGGCCGGGGCCGAGGTGCGCACCGGCGTGTCCGTGACCGCGGTCGAACGCACGGACGGCACGGTTTCGGCCACGCTCACCGACGGGACGGTCCTCCAGGCGGACGAGATCCTGTTCGCGACCGGACGCGCCCCCCGTACCGACGACATCGGTCTGGACTCGGTCGGGCTCGCCCCCGGCTCCTGGCTGACCGTGGACGACAGCCTCCGCGTCGAGGGCAGCGACTGGCTCTACGCGGTCGGCGACGCCAACCACCGGGCGCTCCTCACCCACCAGGGGAAGTACCAGGCGCGGATCGCGGGCGCGGCGATCACCGCCCGCGCGGCCGGAGTGCCGCTCCTGGAGACCGACCGCTGGGGCGCCCACGCCGCCACCGCCGACCACGCCGCCGTCCCGCAGGTCGTCTTCACCGACCCCGAGGCGGCGAGCGCGGGCCTGACCCTCGCCGAGGCCGAGGCGGCGGGCCACCGCGTCCGCGCCGTCGACTACGACCTGGCGAACGTGGCCGGATCCAGCCTCTACGCCGACGGTTACACCGGCCGTGCCCGCATGGTCGTCGACCTGGACCGCGAGGTGCTGCTCGGTGTCACGTTCGTCGGCCCCGGCGTCGGCGAGCTCATCCATTCGGCGACGGTCGCGATCGCCGGCGAGGTGCCGATCGACCGGCTGTGGCACGCGGTGCCGGCCTACCCGACGGTGAGCGAGGTGTGGCTGCGGCTGCTGGAGACGTATCGCGGCTGATCGCGGCCGGGGGAGGGCCGCCGGTCGGCGGTTGCCGGAGTGGCGTCGGGGTCGCACGCTTGTCCTGAGAAGGAGCGTGATCGTCGTGGCCCGCAACCGCCGACTCATCCTGAGCCCGCCCGCCGAGGTGTGGCGGCTGCTGTCCGACGGACACCGCTACGGGGAATGGGTGACCGGCAACCAGCAGGTGCTCGCGGTGGACCCCGACTGGCCCGCCGTGGGCACCACGCTGCGGTTCCGGGTCGGCATCGGCCCGCTGACCACGGACGACACCAGCGTCGTCCGGATCTGCGAGCCGGAGCACCGGCTGGAGCTGGAGGCGAAGGCGGACCCGTTCGGGGCCGCCCGCGTCGCCATGAAACTCATCCCGTGGGGCGAGCACACCGTGTTCGTCCTCGACTGGCATCCCCTGCGGGGCCCGGGCACCCGGATGCACGGCCTGCCCGTGGACTACCTGGTCAAGGTCCGCAACGGCATGATGCTCACCAAGCTGGCCAGGATCGCGGTGGCCGAACGGGCGGCCACCGCGGCGGGCCCTAGTGCTGCTGCGGCTTCTGCGGGGTCGCCTCGCTCGGCCGCACCACCACGAACCCCTCACCCTCCAGCATGAGCTGGACCGCCTCCCCGGACCCGCCGCGGATCATCGACCCGATGGACTGCGAACGGTGCAGGGAGGTCCGCAGATCGGCGGTCCAGCCGACGATCGCGTCCGTGTCGACGTACACCGGCTGCTGCGGCGACACCGGCAGGACCAGCGGATTGCCCTCGCAGACCAGGCCCAGCCGGCCGTGGCCCGTGAACACGCTGTTGAAGAGGCCGCCACCGCTGATTCCGGCGCCCTTCACCGTCTTGATGTCGTAGGACAGCGTGGGATCGAAGCAGAGCACGTTGCGACCGTTGACGGTGAACACGTCGCCAGGTTCGAGGTCCACCACGAACACGTTCTGCGCCTCTTGGGCGAACCAGGCCTCCCCGCGCCCCTTCACCTTCATCAGCGCGAGGCCCTCACCGGTGACGGCCCGCTTCAGCATGCCGCCGACACCCTGGCCCTTGCGCTCGAACTGCAGATTCCCCCGGTAGGCGATCATCGCGCCCTGCCGCGCCATCATCTCGCCGTCGACGACGTACCGGATCGACTTGGCGTTCTGGACGGACATGCCCGGCGCCACAGCGGCCTGCACCATGAACTCATTCGCGAAAAGATCACCCTTCATCGGGGCATCGTGTCCCGGAGTGGATCGTTCCGACAAGGTCCGCACGAGATCCGTGACGGGGACGCCGCCGACACCCGGGCGTGCAGGCGCACCGGGTGTCGGCGACGAGCGAGATGAGCGGGCGGGGTAGAGCCCGCTGACTCACCCCCTACTACCGGCCCAAGTGGGCCCGCGGATGCACCCGTTGAGAAATGTGTTCGCTTCTATTGATGGCCATCCGCGAAGAACCGTTCCCGAACAGTTCTTCCGGAACGACTCTTCCCCAACGGCTCTTCCCCGCCTACGCTCGGGAGCCATGCGAGAAGCCGCCGACGAACAGCCCCGTGAGCCGCATGTCCCGCCCGCCGAGGCCGAGTTCACGCTCGACACCGCCGCTCTCCGGGTGCTCGCCCACCCGATGCGGATCGCGCTCCTCGACGACCTGCGGCGCCGAGGGCCCGCGACCGCACGGCAGTTGGCGCGGCGGTTCGACCTCGACTCGGGGGCCGCCAGCTATCACCTGCGCCGCCTCGCCGCGGGCGGACTCATCGAGGAGGACGTCGAGCGCGGAAACCGGCGCGACCGGTGGTGGCGGGCGCTGCACCGCGCCTCGCAGCACGACCCGGCCGAGCGCGGCGGACCCGAAGGCCGGGCCTACACCCAGGCCGTCGCCCTCGCCGCGGCGGAGCGGCTGCGCGAGGCCGCCACGCGGACCGTGCCCGCCCTGCCCGACGCGTGGTTCGCCGTGTCCGCGTTCAGCGACTTCGACGTGCGGGTCACCCCCGACGAACTGCACGCCCTCAAGAGCGAGTTGCTGGCCGTCGTCGCCCGGTACCGGGACAAGGAGCCCGCACCGGACGCCGTCCCCGCGACCGTGCAGTTCCAGGCGTTCCCCACCGACGTGACACCACCGGCATGACCACGACGGCGTCCGCGCCGGCCGCCCACCGCGATCCGAACGTCCTGCGCTGGCTCGGCGCCTACACCACGTCCGTCACCGGCGACGTGCTCTACATGACCGCCCTGACCTGGGCCGTCGTCGACACCGCCGGACCCGCCCAGGCCGGGCTCGTGCTCGCCGCGGGCGCCGTGCCCCGCGCCCTCCTCATGCTCGCCGGCGGGGTGCTCGCCGACCGGCTGGGACCGCGCCGGGTGCTCATCGGCAGCGATCTCGCACGCTGCCTGGCCGTGCTCGCCGTGGCCGCCGTCCTCTGGGCCGGCGGTGCCCACCTCGCGGTGCTGTGCGCGCTCGCGGTCTGCTTCGGCGTCGCCGACGCGCTGTTCCTGCCGGCCGTGGGCGCGCTGCCCCCGCGACTGACCGCGCCGGACCAGCTGACGCGCGTTCAGGGCATGCGGTCCCTCGCGGTGCGCTGCGCCAACACCGCGGGCCCCTTCGCGGCGGGCGCCGCACTCGCCGGGGCGGGCGCGGCCGGGGCGTTCACGGTGGTGGGCGTGCTGTTCGCCGTGTCCCTGCTGCTCCTCGCCCGCCTGCGGGTGCCCGGCGCGCCGGCTCCGGCCGCCGCCTCCCCCTGGTCCCAACTCCGGGACGGGCTGCGCCATGTGGCGGGGCGCCGCTCCCTCGTGCGGCTGGTCGCCGTCATCGGGCTCGGCGAGATGTGCTTCAGCGGTCCCGTCGGCGCCGCGCTCGTCCTGCTCACCGACGAGCGCGGCTGGCACCCCGGCACCCTGTCGCTGCTGCTCGGCGCGTTCAGCGTGGCGGGCGCGGCGGCGGGCGTCGCGCTCACCCTCGTCCACCGAGTTCCCGCGCCGCGCACCCTGCTCGCCGCCAGCCTGTCCGCCACCGGTGTGCTCGTCGCCGCCGTCGGGCTCGCCCGGCCGGGGCCCGGCGCCGCCGTCGCTTTGTGCGCGCTGCTCGGCGCCGCGAGCGGAGTCCCCATGGTCCTCGGCCACGCCCTGCTCCAGCAGTGGACCGAACCCGGCTACACCGGCCGGGTCACCTCGGTCACCTCGCTGTGCACCCTCGGCCTGAGTCCGCTGCTGCTGCCGCTCGCCGGTCTCGTCGCGGCGGCCCGGGGCGCCGGGGTGTTCCTCGCCGGATGCGGCGCGGTGTGCCTGCTGGCCGCCGCGCTCGCCCTGTCACTGCCGGCGGGCCCGCGCGCGTGACGCCTGCTTCACGGCCTTGAGGATCACGAACTTCGGGTCACCGGCGACGAGTTCACTGTTGCCGAACAGTCGGCGCAGCTTGACGTGATAGCCCAGATGCCGGTTGCCGACCACCCACAGCTCACCGCCGGGCGCCAGCGCGGCCCGGGCCTGCGCGAACATCCGCCAGGCCGTCGCGTCGGTCGTCGCCTGGTGCGAGTGGAAGGGCGGGTTGTTCAGGACGAGGTCGACGCCCGCGTCCGGAACCCCCTCCAGACCGTCGGCGGCTCGGAAGAGCGCCTCACCCGTCGCGTTCTCCCGGTACGTGGCCTCCGCGGACGCCACCGCCTGGTACGACTCGTCGGTGAACAGGACCTCGGCGCCGGGATGGGTCAGCGCGGCCGTCGTGCCGACCACCCCGTTCCCGCAGCCGAGATCGACGATCCGGCGGGCGTCCGTGTCCTTCGGGAGGTGCTGGAGGAAGAAGCGGGTGCCGATGTCGAGGTGCTCGGCGCAGAACACCCCGGCGTGGTTGACGACCGTGCGGCCCGCCAGCGGGCCGATGCCGTCGGGCAGCTCGTACCGGTACGGCCAGGGGTTCGGGCCGGGGGAGAGGGACGGGTCCGGCGTCGTGAAGATCAGCCGCGCCTTCTTCTCGGCGAGCGAGGTGCGGGTCGGGCCGATGATCCGCTCGAACAACTGGAGCGTCGAGGTGTGGATCTCCTTGACCATGCCGGTGCCGACGACGACGGTGCCCGCGTGGACGGCCGGCCGCAGCCGGTGCAGCTGGTCCTCCAGGAGGGCCAGACTCTTCGGCACCCGCACGAGCAGCACGTCCGCCCGCGCCGGCGGGGCGTCCCGCGTCGTCAGCAGGGACGGCCCCGCGAGGCCGTTCCGCTCCAGGTTCGTCCGCGTGGCCCGCAGGCCGAGGTACGAGTCCGAGATCAGCGTCGGCGCGCCACCGCCCGCCGCCGCGAGCGCCGTGGCCAGGGCGCCCCAGCGGTCCCCGACGACCAGGACGGACCCGGACAGATCGACGCCCTGCTCGGCGAGGTGCTTCAGCAGATAGCCGTCGGCCGCGTCCCAGGCGCGCAGCGGATCGCGCGGGTCCTCGGGGTGGCGGGTGAGGGCCAGGTCGGACCAGGGGGTGGTCAGGACCGGTACGGGGGCGGCCTTGTCGGTGCGGTTCATCGTCTCGCAAGGCTAGCCGAGGCAGGGGGACCGTCCCGCCCCGGCTCACGGCGGTGCGGCCGGGCTCGCGCTCCGGCCGCACCGCCGCGGATCAGTCCTCCGGGAAGTCCCCGGCGAGCGCCGCCGCCATCCGCAGGTGCGGGGCGGCCTCGGTGTCCCGGCCCTGCCGCTCCAGCGTGCGGCCGAGCATCAGCCGGGCGTAGTGCTCCACCGGGTCGCGCTCCACGATGGTGCGCAGCTCGGCCTCGGCGCGCCGCAGTTGCGCGGAGTGGTAGTAGGAGCGGGCCAGCAGCAGACGCGGGGCGACCTGCTCCGGGACCTCGGCGACGAGACCGTCCAGGACCTTGGCGGCCGTCGCGTACTCCTTGGCGTCGAAGAACATCCGCGCCCGCTCCCAGCGCTCCGCGGCCGTTCCGTGCGAGTAGTAGTTCTGCTGCTCCACTGTTGCCTCCTTCGGGGCCGTCAACAGGGTGGGCCCCCGGCATATTCCGCGGGCCCGCACGGCTCAGGCGAGGTCCGCCCGCAGCGCCGCCTCCAGTTCGAAGCGGGCGTCCGGATCGGCGAGCTGGGCGCCGAACAGGCGCTGCAGATGGTGCAGCCGCTGCCGGGCGGTCTGCGGATGGATCGCGAGGCGTTCGGCGAGCTCCGGGGCGCTGCCGTGCGGTGTCTGCAGATGGGCGAGCAGCGTGTGGGCGAGCCGGTCGCGCTGCTTCGGGGTGAGGGCGTCCAGCGGGGCGAGCCGCCGGGCCGCCATGAGCCGGACCAGCGGGGGATCGGCGAGCAGCAGCAGGTCCGTGAGCCCCCGGTCGGCGTCGGCCGGCTCGCCCGCCGGGGCGTGGGCGCGCAGCGAGCGGGCCCAGCGCAGGGAGTCGGCGGCCTGCCGCAGCGGGACGACCGGCCCCGTGGCGCCGGCCCGGTCCTGCAGCACCTGCCGCAGCAGGGGGTCGGCCAGCAGCTCCGCCGGATCGGGCACGAGCAGACACGGTGCGGGCCCGTCGAGATCGGCCAGGACCAGGGAGGGCAGTCGTAGCCCGTGCGACGGTCTCCCGGGAAGGCTCGTGCGCGGGCCGGGGCTCAGGGCGACCGCGGCCACCGTCTCCGGCAGCGGCCACTCCGCGTCCCGCGCCGCCTGTCGCAGCACGTCGTCCGGCACGGAGTCCGTCCGCGCCGTCCGTGGATGCGGGCCCGGCGAGGGGTCGGGCGCGACCAGCAGGGTGAGCAGGCGGTGCCGACGGCGGCCGAGCGTGCCGGCCGCGTCGGCCTGCGCCCGGGCGTACGCGGCGACGGACGCGGCCGCGATCTCGTCGATGTGCGTGAAGGCGGTCTCCGCGAGCTGCGCCACCGCGTCCGTGGCGAGCGCGAGGCGCCGGGCGACGCGCACATAGCGCCGCCACGCGACCCGGCCGCCGAGCCGGTACGCCGCCTGCAATGCGTCGAGGCTGCGGCCCTCCGACAACTCGCCGCGCCCCAGGGCCCGGTAGACGGGCAGACGCTCTGCGTCGAGTTCCCCGCCGCCCTCCTCCACCCGGTCGACGAATTCCGCGAGAGCGGTTTCCACCCCGTTCTGGATCGCGGCACCGAACTGTCCGGACAACGGGCGGGAGAATTCCGGGATCTGACGGCGGATTTCATGAATGATCTCGGCGGCCAGAGTGCGGTTCTCCTTGCGGAGTTCCGCCGCGAGCCGCTGCGGAAAGGCCACCCACGCGCCGCCGAAGCCCGGCGTGCCGGCCGTGCCGGAAGCGTTCATGCCCCACCTCAACTCCCGTCCGTCCCGCCGAGTATGGGCCGTTGTTACTCACGGGTCAAGATGTTGACGGCAAGTCAAATAGCGTCGCCGGTGGGTCGCTCACCAGCGATATTGTGGGCCGTCCGGGTGGGACTACCGAGAAAACACTCATGTGGGTGACACCGTAGGTGGCGGCCGCGAGCCAAATCCTGGCACCGTCCTGCGCGCCTCACGCATCCCTCTGCCCACACCGTTGCCGTGGCCCGGAACTGCTTCTAGCTTCTCGCCGTCCGACGCCGCTATTGGCGCGGTATTCCAGAACAAGGGACGGTACTGGAAATGAGACACACGATTTTCGGCGCGGTCGCCGCGAGCGCCCTTGGGATTTCCGGGCTGCTCGCTCTCGGTGCGCCGAGCGCCTCGGCGGCCGACAGTTCCCGGCCGGTCGAGTACAACTTCACCAGCGGATTCCTGAAGGGATTCCTCCAGGCGGGCCAGGCCCCCGACGGAGCCAACGACTGGGCGTGCAGGCCGAGCGCCGAGCACCCGCAGCCCGTCGTCCTGATCCACGGCACGCTGGAGAACATGAACGACAACTGGCGTGGCGCGGCGCCCCTGTTGGCCAACAACGGGTACTGCGTCTTCGCCTTCAACTACGGGTCCGACAGCGAGACCGGTGCCGTCCAGGGCATCGGACCCATGAAGGACAGCGCCGCGAAGCTGGGCACCTTCGTCGACAAGGTGCGGGCCGCCACCGGCGCCGCCGAGGTCGATCTGGTCGGCCACTCGCAGGGCGGCGGCCCGATGCCGCGCTTCTACCTGAAGAACGACCCGAGCGCCGCGGGCAAGGTCGCCAAGCTCATCGGCATCACCCCGTCCAACCACGGCACCACCCTGAGCGGCATCACCGAGCTCGGCAAAGCCCTGCACCTGCTGGAGCCGGCCAACGACCTCCTCACCAAGACCAGTCCGGCCCTCGTCGAGCAGGAGATCGGCTCGGACTTCAACAAGCAGCTGGACGCGGGCGGCGACACCGTGCCCGGCGTCGACTACACGGTCATCGCCAGCAAGTACGACGAGGTCGTCACGCCCTACACGAACAGCTATCTGAAGGCGGGCCCGGGCGCGACGGTCCGCAACATCCGGGTCCAGGACGCCTGCGCGCTCGACCTCACCGATCACCTCGAGGCCGCGTACGACCCGATCACCCTCACGCATGTGCTGAACGCGCTCGACCCCGCGCACCCGCGTGCGGTGAAGTGCCAGACCGTGCTGCCGCTCACCGGTCCCGTGGGGCCGGTCGGCTAGGGAGCCGCCTCCGATCCGCTGGGAGGGGCGGGGCCGTTCGACGGTCCCGCCCCGTCCGGTTGCGTCACAGGCTTTCGGGCGCGGACTCCCGGACGGGCACCTCGGGTGCGGGGAGACCCGGACCGTCGCCCGGTGCGGCGCCGCGCAGCGCCGCTTCGACCCGGCGATTGCTGGTCATGGTGGCCGTGACGGCGGTCATGGTGAGGAGGAGCCCCGATGCGGCGTAGAGCGGGGTGCGTACGTCGTACGTGGTCGCCAGCCAGCCGCCGAGGAAGGCGCCGAACGGGGCGGCGCACATGGCGAGCATGCGGGAGGTCGAGGTGACCCGCCCCATCAGGGCGGCGGGGACGATCGCCTGCCGCAAGGAGGGCGCGAGCACCATCGTGGCACCCATGCCCGCCCCGCAGACGGCGAGCGCGAGCCCGGCGACGTACGGGTTCGGGGCGGCCGCGAGCCCCAGCACGGCGAGCCCCTCGACCGCGGCCGTGCAGGTGAGCGCGGCGCCGGTGCCGAGCCGTCGGCCGAGGAACGAGGCGATGCCCGCGCCGAGCAGGCCGCCGGTGGCCTCCGCCGTGAGGAGCAGGCCGAAGCCGAAGGCGCCGATGCCGAGACGGTCGTGCGCGAAGAGGGCGAGGACGGTCTCCACGGCGAGGAAGGCGATGTTCCCGACCGCCGGACGCAGGGCGAGTCCGAGCAGCAGCCGGTCCCGGAACACGTAGGAGGCGCCGGCCCGCGCCTGCCGCAGCAGCGACTCCCGGGCCTGCTCCGCGGGCCGGGGCGTGGCGGGCAGCGACCGTACGAGCAGTGCGGAGAGCGCGAACGACACCGCGTCGGCGAGCAGCGGGACCGCCCGCCCGAGCGCGAGCAGGGCGCTGCCCGCGGGCGGCCCGGCGAAGCCGGACGCGGCGGTCTGGGCGGAGCGCAGGCGGGAGTTGGCGCGCTCCAGGAGCACGGGGTCGCGGCCGAGCAGATCCGGCAGATAGGCCGTGGCGGCCGTGTCGAAGAAGAGCCCGCCGAGGCCGAGCAGGAAGGCGACGGCCGCGAGCAGGGGGATGCTCAGCAAGTCCAGCGCCGCCGCTGCCGCCGGTATCGCGAGCAGCAGCGCACGCGCCGCGTCCGTGACCCACATCGTGCGCCGACGGTCCCAGCGGTCCACCAGGGCGCCGCCGAGCACCCCGAAGAGCAGCCACGGCAGCGTTCCGGCGGCGGTGACGACGGCGAGCGCCAGCGGATCCCGCGTCAGGGTCAGCGCGATCAGCGGCAGCGCCGCATGCGACACCCCGTCACCGAGGGAGGACACCGTCTGCGCGGTCCACAGCCGACCGAACCCGGTCGGCAACTGTCCTCTGTCTCCACTCATTTGACGTCTCCTTCGGCCTGCTCACGCGATCCGGGGTGGAACAGGGCGAAGACGAACGACGTGTCCGGCAGCGACGGATCGGACAGCTCGCGGTACTCGACCGCCAGTGCCTGCAGCCGCGCCCCCAGCTCCGCGAACTGCTCGTCGGTGAGCCGCAGATGGGCCATTCCCACATGCCGCTCGGCGTCCACCGGCGACGCCTCCAGGTCCGCCACCGCGTGCCGCATCAGCACGTCCGGGCCGCCCTCGCCCGGGTCCGGCAGCACGATCGACCGCGCGGCCATGGCGTAGTACCGCTCGGTGACCCCCCGCACCTTCCGCGTCCGGACCACCTTCACCAGGCCGGCCCGCTCCAGCAGCCGCACGTGATAGCTGGAGCTGCCCTTCGCCAGGCCCACCCGCGCGGCGATCTGCGTGATCGTCGCGGGCTCGAAGCGGAGCACGGCCATGATCCGGTGGCGCGTGAGGTTGGAGACGGCGCGCAACTGCTCGTCGGTGGTGACGTGGAAGGTCTCGGGAGAGTCATTCGGTGGCATGCCCCCAATGGTCAACAGTTCTTGACCATTGGGCAAGAGGGTTGCGTCCAGGTGTCCGAAAATCGTTGTGTCCGGCGCGTGCGGTCCCGGGGCAGGCTGAGGCCATGAACACCACGGACAGACCGGCAGGACCGGCGGACGGCCCCGCGTTCCGGCTCCTGCCCGGCGCCCCGCAGTCGCCGGTGATCCTCCACGTGCCGCACGGCTCCCGCACGATCACCCCGGAGGCGCGCTCGGGCATCCTGCTCGACGACGCCGACCTGGAGCGTGAGCTGGACCTGATCACCGACGCGCACACCCAGGAGATCGCCGCCCGCGCCGCCCGGGACGCGCCCGTGACACCCTGGCGCTTCGTCAACGAACGCTCCCGGCTGGTCGTCGACCCCGAGCGGTTCCCCGACGGGCGCGAGGAGATGCGCGCGGTCGGCATGGGCGCCGTCTACACCCGCACCACCCACCGCGCGCCGCTGCGAACCGAACCCGCGCCCGACGAAACCGCCCTGCTCGCCGACTATTTCGAGCCGTACGCACAGGCGATGACCCGGGCGGTGGAGGACCGGCTCGCCGCGACCGGCCGCGCGGTCGTCGTCGACGTCCACTCGTATCCGAGCCGCGCCCTGCCCTACGAACTCCACGGCACCGGCCCCCGGCCGCCGGTCTGCCTCGGCACCGACCCCTTCCACACGCCGGACGCGCTCCTCGCCCACGCCCGCACGGCGTTCGCCCCGCTCGGTGCGAGTGGCCTGAACACGCCGTTCGCGGGCACGTACGTACCGTTGCGCCACTACGGCACCGACCGGCGGGTCACCGCCGTCATGCTGGAGCTGCGGCGCGATCTGTACCTGGACGAACCCGTCACCCCGCACCGGGGGCTCGACGCGGTGGCGGCCGCCCTGACCGAGCTGATCCGGAAGGTGACCAGTGACCCAGCCTGAACCGCCCGCGAAGCGGCCCTTCCTCTACGTCGTCGTGTGCGCGGCCGGCGCCGCCGACGGCATCGGCAAACTGATCGGGCCCGCGCAGGAGGCCGGCTGGGACGTCGGCGTGATCGCGACCCCCACGGCGGCCGACGGCTTCTTCGATGTCGCGGCGGTCCGGGCGCAGACGGGCCGGGACGTCCGAGCGGCGTCCCGCAGGCCGGGCACCCCGCGCCCGTTCCCGCCCGCCGACGCCGTCGTGGTCGCCCCCGCCACCTTCAACACCCTCAACAAATGGGCCGCCGGCATCGCCGACACCCTGGCCGTGGCCACGCTCTGCGAGGCCTTCGGTGCGGGCGTTCCGGTCGCCGTGGCGCCCTGCGTCAGCGAGCAACTGGCCGCGCACCCGGCCTACCGGGAGAGCGTGCGCAGGCTGCGGACGATGGGTGTCCTGTTCGCGCAGGGCCCGTTCGGCTGGGAGGCGGCGACGGAGCTGCTGGCCGGGCTGCGGGTGGACGTGGCCCCTCAGGCGCCCTGAGCGGCCTCCTGGGCGATCCGGTCGAACTGTGCCGCCATGGCCGCCTGCAGCGCGTTCGCCCCGGACAGCGGGCGCACCATGACGGTGAACTCGTCGATCAGCCCCTCGTCGTTCACGTGCAGGAAGTCGCAGCCGGTCAGCTCTCGGTCGCCGACCCGCGCCGCGAAGACGAGCGCGTGATCGCGGCCGCCCGCGTCGTGGATCTCCCGTACGTAGTGGAAGTCCTCGAAGACGCGGGTCACCCCGCGCAGGATCGCCGCGGTGATCGCCTTGCCCGGGTACGGCTTGAAGACCACGGGGCTGGTGAACACCACGTCGTCGGCGAGCAGTGCCTCGATCGCGGCGTGGTCGTTGGCCTCCACGGCCTTGCGGAACGCCTCCATGGCGACACCTCTTCCTGATCCCCGGGCCACCGACTCACCCGTACTCAACTAATTGAATAAGTGTGGATGAAAGTAATCGCATCGCTGTACGGTGTCCAGCATGTCTCTCAGATACGCGGTGCTCGCGGCCCTGCTGGAGGGCGAGGCGTCGGGCTACGACCTGGCGAAGATCTTCGACGTGTCCGTCTCCAACTTCTGGGCCGCGACGCCTCAGCAGCTCTACCGCGAGCTGGAGCGGCTCGCCGCCGACGGCCTGATCCGGGCGCGCGTCGTGCCGCAGGAGCGCCGGCCGAACAAACGGCTGTTCACGCTCACCGACGACGGCCGCGCCGACCTCGCCGCCTTCACCGCCAAGGAGCCGCGCCCCATGGCGGTGCGCGACGAGCTGATGGTCAAGGTGCAGGCATCGGACGTCGGCGACACGGCCGCCGTGCGCGCCCACATCGAGGAGCGCATGACCTGGGCGACGGGCAAGCTGGCCCGCTACGAGCGCGTCCGCGCCCACCTTCTGCACGGCATGACCGAGGAGGAGTTCCTGCGCGACGGCGAGCGGGTCGGCCCGTACCTGACGCTGCTGCGCGGCATCTCCCTGGAGGAGGAGAACCTCCGCTGGGGCCGCCGCGCCCTGGAGATCCTGGACCTGCGCACGGCACGGGCGGAGCGATGAACCCTTCCGCTCCTCCGGTGACCTACCTGCGCTATGTGGCGCTCGGCGACAGCCAGACCGAGGGCGTCGGCGACGGCGACGACACGACCGGGCTGCGCGGCTGCGCCGACCGCCTCGCCGAGCGGCTCGCGGAGCTCGCCCCCGGGACGCGGTACGCGAATCTCGCGGTGCGCGGCCGCCTCGCCGGGCAGGTGCGGGAGCAGCAGCTTCCCGCCGCGCTCGCCCTGCGCCCCGACCTGGCGACGGTCGTGGCGGGGGTCAACGACCTGATGCGGCCGTCCTTCGACGCCGACGAGACGGCCGGTCACCTGGAGGCCATGTTCGCGGCGCTGACCGGGGCGGGCGCCAAGGTGGCCACGGTGACCTTCCCCGACGTCGGCCGGATGATCCCCGTGGCCCGCCCGTTGGGCGGCCGGATCACCGCCCTCAACGCACGGATCAGGGTCGCCGCCGAACGCCACGACGTCGCCCTCGCGGAGACCGCCCACGCGCCGGTCTTCACCGATCCGCGGCTGTGGAGCGCCGACCGGCTGCACGCGAGCCCGCTCGGCCACGCCCGGATCGCGGCCGCGGTCGCCGACGCCCTCCACCTGGACGGCAGCGACGACTCCTGGACCCGCCCGCTGCCCCCGCAGTCCGCCCCGGCGCACTCGGCGGCGACCGAACTGCGCTGGCTCGCCTCGTACCTGGGCCCGTGGCTCGGCCGCCGGCTGCGCGGCAGGTCCTCCGGCGACGGGCGCGCCGCCCGCCGCCCGGAGCTGCTTCCGGTCAGCCCCGCGGAAGCGTGACCAGGGCCTCCGGCGTCAGGTCCGCCAGCGTCGGATAGCCGTCCACGGCCATCGTGAGGTCGGCCTCGGCGAGCAGCGAGCGCAGCACGTGCACGATGCCGTCCTCACCGCCGACCGCGAGCCCGTACGCGTACGGGCGCCCGACGCCGACGGCCGTCGCGCCCAGCGCGAGCGCCTTCACCACGTCGGCGCCCGAGCGGATCCCGGAGTCGAAGAGCACCGGCAGGCCGTCGGCCGCCTCGACGACGCCGGGCAGCGCGTCGAGCGCCGCCAGGCCGCCGTTGGCCTGGCGGCCGCCGTGTGTCGAGCAGTAGATGCCGTCCACGCCGCCGTCCCGGGCGCGGCGCACGTCCTCGGGGTGGCAGACGCCCTTCAGGATCAGCGGCAGATCGGTGAGCGAGCGCAGCCACGGCAGGTCGTCCCAGGTGAGCGGGTTGCCGAAGATGCCCACCCAGGAGCCGACGACGGCCTGCGGGTCGTCGGACGGGGTCAGCTCCTTGAAGCGCGGGTCGGAGGTGTAGTTGGCGAGGCAGTGGCCGCGCAGCTGCGGGAAGTTCGCGGTCGACAGGTCGCGCGGGCGCCAGCCCGTCACCCAGGTGTCCAGCGTGACCACGATGCCCTTGTAGCCGGCCGCCTCGGCCCGCTTCACCAGGCTCTCGGCGAGCGCCCGGTCGGTCGGCGTGTACAGCTGGAAGAAGCCGGGGGTGTCACCGAACTCGGCGGCCACGTCCTCCAGCGGATCCACCGTCAGCGTCGACGCCACCATGGGCACCCCGGTGCGCGCCGCGGCCCGCGCCGTCGCCAGATCCCCGTGCCCGTCCTGTGCGCACAGGCCGATCACCCCGACCGGCGCCATGAACAGCGGCGACGCCAGCCGGTGCCCGAACAGCTCCACCGACAGGTCCCGCCGGGCCGCGCCCACCATCATCCGGGGCATCAGCCCGTACCGCCCGAACGCCTCCACATTGGCCCGCTGCGTCCGCTCGTCCCCGGCGCCACCGGCCACGTACGACCAGATCGACGGCGGCAGGGCCGCCTCGGCCCGCCGCTCCAGCTCCCCGAACTCCATGGGGAGCGTGGGGACGACACCGCGCAGTCCGTCGAGGTAGATCTCGTACTGGTAGTCGCCGAACTGCGGGCTCATGAGGGACCTCTTTCTGCACGTCGGTGAGGGGCGGGGCCCAATCTGCCAGCAGAGACGGGCCAGGGAAAGAGATCATTTCGCGGTGGTGGCGAACGCCACGGACCTGCTGAAGATCCGCTCCACCTCGTCCGGGGCCAGGCCGTACCAGCCGTGGTCGGCGCCGGGGACCGTGTGCAGCTCCACCGGGGCTCCCGCCGCCCGCAGCGCCCGCGCCAGATCCCGTCCGTGCGAGCACGCCACCATCGAGTCGGCCTCGCCGTGCACCACCAGGAACGGCGGGGCGTCCCCGTGGACCTGCCGTACGGGGCTCGCGGCGACGGCGGCCCCCGGCACGTCCAGGGGAGCCGCGCCGAGGAGCAGCGCCTCCGGCGTCGCCGGGTCGGCGGGGTCGAACGGCGGCCGGGGCGTGGTGAGATCGGCGGGCCCGTACCAGACCACCGCCCCCGCGAGCCGTGGCTCCTCGTGGGCCAGCGCCAGCAGCGCGGCCAGGTGGCCGCCCGCCGACTCGCCCCACACCACCGTGCGCGACGGATCGACGCCCAGTTCCGCCGCCCGGACGCCGAGCCAGCGCAGCGCCGCCCGCAGATCCTCCAGCGGGGCGGGGAACGTCGCCTCCCCGCTGAGCCGGTAGTCGGCGCACGCCACCGCGAACCCGGCCGCCGCGAGCCGCTCGAAGGGGCCCGGGTCCCAGGTGCGGGTGGCCGCCCCCATGTCGTCGCGCCGCCCGCGCCGCCACGCCCCGCCGTGCACGAACAGCACCAGGGGAGCGGGGCCCGGTGTGCCGGGCAGCCACAGGTCCAGTTCCAGCGGGCGGGCGCCGTCGGGGACCGCGTACGGCACACCGCGCAACAGTCGGATCCCACCCGGGCGATCGGCCGCGGGCGGCAGCGGAGCGGCATCCGGATGCGGTGTGGCGATCAGCGCCCGCAGCTCGGCCGGCTTCACCGCTCGCCCCACTGGTGGTCGGGCAGGAAGCGCACGTCGAACCGCTCGGGCACGGAGCCGAACCGGTCCGGCTCCGGCACGAACGGCGCGGTGGGCAGGCCCAGTTGGTCGGTCGGTGTGCCCAGCGTCTCGAAGAACCGCTCGAAGGTGCCGCCGGGGCCCGCCGCGACGCCGACGATCTGCGTGTGATGGCGCTCCATGCGATAGGCGTGCGGGCAGTTCTTCGGCACGAATCCGAAGTCGCCCGGCGTCAGGACCCGTTCGCTCTGTTCACCCTCGGTGTCCTCGACGAAGAGCCGGACCGCGCCCTGCGTCACATAGAACACCTCGTACGTGTCCGCGTGCACGTGCGCCGGGATGATGTCGCCCCTCGGGCCCTCGACGGTGAAGAAGTTGAAGCCGTTCTCCGTCTGCTCGCCGCCCGCGTAGACCGTGATCAGGTCCCCGAACAGATGGGCGCGGTCGCCCTCGCCCTTCTCGATGACGTACGGCTTCGACGGGTCGGCCGGTATGCGGGAGGCGGCGCGGTACCGCGTCGCGAACTCCATGGTCATGGCTGCACGTCCTCCTTGTGTCAGGCCGCCTGACGGTCAATGTCAGGTAGCCTGACATGCGGTGCGGGTGGCGGGCAAGGGCCGCCCCGGAGCTGTGAGGACGCCATGACCGAGCCCCGACGCGATCTGCCGCAACTCCTGGGCGAGGCCCGGCGCTGGTTCGAGGACGGACTGCTCGCCGCGCTGGAGGCCGGCGGGGTGCCCGCCGTCACCCCGGCCCAGGTGCAGCTCTTCGCCGCGCTCGACGCCGAGGGCAGCACCGTCGCCGAACTGGCCCGGCGCACGGGCGTCACCCGGCAGACCGTCCACCAGGCCGTGCGCTCGCTGATCGCCGCGGGGCTGCTCGAGCAGGTGCCCGACCCGGCCTCCGCGCGGCAGCGCCTCGTCCGGCGCACCCCCGCGGGCCGGTACGCCCACGACCGGGCCCGCCGCGCCCTCCGCCGCCTGGAGGGGCGCCTCGCCGAGCGCATCGGCGAAGAGGCCCTCGACGCGCTGCGTTCCGCGCTGGAAGCGCCCTGGGGGGACCCGCCCGGCCGTCGCTGACCTCTGCCGCCCCGCGCTCATCTCTGCGAACAAAATCGTTGACAATTCTGTTCGCCTAGATTTAGCGTCGACAGGCACTCACTCAGGGAGGGCAGATGCCGAAGGAAGCCCGTCCAGGCTCCGGAGAGCAGGCCAAGCAGTACGCGCTGGAGCGGCTCCGGCAGTCGATTCTGCGCGGCGAGATGGCACCGGCGCAGCGGCTGGTGGAGAACGAACTCGCCGAGCAGTACGACGTCACCCGCGCCAGCATCCGCGCCGCACTGCTCGACCTCGCCGCCGAAGGACTGGTCGAGCGGATCCGCAACCGCGGGTCACGAGTGCGCGTGGTCACGGTGCAGGAGGCCGTGGAGATCACGGAGTGCCGGATGGCGCTGGAGGGACTGTGCGCGGCCAAGGCCGCCGAGGTCGCCACCGACGCCCAGCTCGACGAGCTGACCGGCCTGGGCGCCGCCATGTCCAAGGCGGTCGCCGAGGGCGATCCGATCACGTACTCCGAACTCAACCACGACCTGCACGCCCGGATCCGGGACATCTCCGGCCAGCAGACGGCCGTCGGTCTCCTGGAGCGGCTCAATGCCCAACTCGTACGCCACCGCTTCCAGTTGGCGCTGCGTCCGGGGCGCCCGCAGCAGTCCCTGAGTGAGCACCTGGCGGTGATCGAAGCGATCCGCGCCAGGGATCCGCAAGCGGCCGAGACGGCCGTTCGCGCCCACCTCAGCAGCGTGATCGCCGCCCTGCGCGACGACTGAACCGCTCCTGGGACGGGCGCACACCTGTCACCGAGGAGATGCAGCATGACCAACGGCCAGGGCACGCCCGCCGCCACCCCACGTTCGACACTGGTGATCACCGCGCACGCCGGGGACTTCGTGTGGCGGGCCGGCGGCGCCGTCGCGCTCGCCGCCGCCCGCGGCGAGCGGGTCACCATCGCGTGCCTGACGTTCGGCGAGCGCGGCGAGTCCGCCAAGGCTTGGCGGGAGGGGAAGAAGCTCGACGAGATCAAGGCGCTGCGCCGCGACGAGGCGGAGCGCGCCGCCGCCGTGCTCGGCGCCGAGGTCCGCTTCTTCGACGCCGGCGACTACCCGTTGGTCGCCACCGCCGAGCTGACCGACCGGCTCGTCACCGTCTACCGCGAGACCCAGCCCGACGTCGTGCTCACGCACCCGGCCGACGACCCGTACAACGGCGACCACCCGGCCGCCCACCGGATGGCCCTGGAGGCCCGCGTCCTCGCGCAGGCCATCGGCTACCCCGGCGAGGGCGAGATCATCGGCGCCCCGCCCGTCTTCTACTTCGAGCCGCACCAGCCGGAGATGAGCGGCTTCAAGCCCGAGGTCCTGCTCGACATCACCGAGGTCTGGGACACCAAGCGCAGGGCCATGGAATGCCTGGGCGCACAACGGCACCTGTGGGACTACTACACCGATCTCGCCGTCCGCCGCGGGGTCCAGCTCAAGCGGAACGCCGGGCCCAACCTGGGGCTCGCCCACACCACCATGGCCGAGGCGTACATGCGCCCGTACCCGCAGATCGCGAAGGAGCTCGCCTGATGCCCGGCATCATCGTCACCGACCCGCCCAAGGCCGCGGCCGAGGACGTCGAGGCACTCGCCGGGTACGGCGTCGCCACCGTCCACGAGGCGATGGGCCGCACCGGACTGCTCGGCCACCACCTGCGCCCCAACCAGCGGGACACCCGCGTCGCGGGCACCGCCGTGACCGTCCTGTCCTGGCCCGGCGACAACCTCATGATCCACGCGGCCGTGGAGCAGTGCGGCGAGGGCGACATCCTCGTCGTCACCACCACCTCCCCGTCCACCGACGGCATGTTCGGCGAGCTCTTCGCCACCGCCTTGAAGCGGCGCGGAGTGCGCGGCATCGTCACCAACGCCGGTGTCCGCGACACCGCCGAGCTGCGGGAGATGGGCTTCCACGCCTGGTCGGCCGCCGTCTCCGCACAGGGCACCGTGAAGGCCACCGGCGGCAGCGTCAACGTCCCCGTCGTCATCGGCGGGGAGACGGTCCGCCCCGGTGACGTGATCGTCGCCGACGACGACGGCGTGGTGGTCGTCCCGCGCGAGCGCGCCCGGGAGGCCGCCGCCAAGTCGCAGGCGCGCGAGGACAAGGAGGCCGCCACCCGCGCCGCCTTCCTCGAGGGCCAGCTCGGCCTGGACCGCTACGGCTTGCGGGAGACCCTGCGGGATCTCGGCGTCGAGTACCGGACGTACGAGGAGCACACCGGGGCCGGCTCGTGAGCGGCCCGGCGCAGGTGCGCTGCATGCTGATGCGCGGCGGCACCTCCAAGGGCGCGTACTTCCTCGCCGACGACCTGCCCGCCGAGCCGGCCGACCGGGACGCACTGCTGCTGCGCGTCATGGGCAGCCCCGACCCGCGCCAGATCGACGGGCTCGGCGGGGCGCATCCCCTGACGAGCAAGGTCGCGGTGGTGTCCGTGTCGGCCGACCCCGGCACCGACGTCGACTACCTGTTCCTTCAAGTCGGCGTGGAACGGCCGGTGGTGTCGGACCGTCAGAACTGCGGCAATCTGCTCGCGGGCGTCGGCCCGTTCGCCGTCGAACGCGGACTGGTGCCCGCGGGGCCGAGCGAGACCTCAGTGCGGATCCGCATGGTCAACTCCGGTGACCGTGCCACGGCGACCTTCCCCACGCCGGACGGCCGCGTCGACTACACGGGCGACGCGGAGATCTCCGGTGTGCCCGGGGCCGCTGCGCCCGTCGTGGTCGAATTCCCGCCGGGGGAGGGGGCGTTGCTGCCCACGGGCCGGGTGCGGGACCTCGTCGCCGGTACCGAGGTCACCTGCGTCGACAACGGCATGCCGACCGTCCTGATCCCCGCCGACGCCCTCGGTGTCACCGGCTACGAGTCGCCGCAGGAACTGGAGGCGGACGAGGGGCTGGCCGCCCGCCTGCGCGAGATCCGGCTGGCGGCGGGGGAGTTGATGGGACTAGGCGACGTCACGTCGGCCACCGTCCCCAAACTGACCCTGCTCGCACCGCCCCGGCACGGCGGCGCGGTCACCACCCGCACCTTCATCCCGGTCCGCTGCCACACCTCCATCGGCGTGCTCGGCGCCGCGAGCGTGGCCGCCGGAATCCGGATCGACGGCAGCGTGGCCGCCGGGATCGCCCGGCCGCCCGCGGAGGGCGACCGGCTGCGGATCGAGCACCCCACCGGATTCACCGACATCGAGAGCAGCCTCGGCCGCACCGCCGACGGCCGCCCCCTGCCCCGCCGCACCGCAGTGGTCCGCACGGCCCGCAAGATCTTCGACGGCACCGTCTTCCCCAGGTCCGCCACGACGGCGCCCCTGCCCGCCCCGACCTCAGGAGGTCAACGATGACTCCGCCCCTCGGCGACATCGCCCACATCGGCCACGCCCAGCTGTTCACCCCGGACCTGGACGCCTCCGTCGCCTTCTTCACCGACTTCCTGGGCCTCACCGTCGACGGAGAGGACGGCGGCACCGTCTATCTGCGCACCTTCGACGACTACGAGCACCACAGCCTGGTCCTCACCGCCCGGGACCGGCCCGGACTCGGCCGGCTCGCCCTGCGCACCAGCAGCGAGGAGGCGCTTCAGCGGCGCGTGAAGGCGGTCGAGGACGCGGGCGGCACCGGGTACTGGACCGAGGACGAGCCCGGCCTCGGCAAGCTCTACGTCACCACCGACCCGGACGGCCACGAACACGCCCTGTACTGGGAGAGCGAGCACTACCGCGCCCCCGAAGGGCTGCGGCCGGCCCTCAAGAACCAGCCGCAGGCCAAGCCCAACCGGGGCGTGGGCGTGCGCCGTCTGGACCACATCAACTTCCTGGCCGCCGACGTGCTCGCCAATGCGGAGTTCCAGCAGAACGTGCTGGGTGCCCGGCCGACCGAACAGATCCGGCTCGACACCGGCCGGGTCGCCGCCCGCTGGTTGACCTTCACGAACAAGTCCTACGACGTGGTCTACACCGAGGACTGGACCGGCAGCGAGGGCCGGCTGCACCACATCGCCTTCGCGACCGACACCCGTGAGGACATCCTGCGCGCCGCCGACCTCGCCATCGACTCCGGCGTGTTCATCGAGACGGGCCCGCACAAGCACGCCATCCAGCAGACGTTCTTCCTCTACGTCTACGAACCCGGCGGCAACCGCATCGAGCTGTGCAACCCGCTCACCCGGCTCGTGCTCGCGCCCGACTGGCCGCTCATCACCTGGACCGAGGCCGAGCGCGCCAAGGGCCAGGCCTGGGGCCTGAAGACCATCCAGTCGTTCCACACCCACGGCACTCCGCCCGTCCAGGGCTGACCTGCGCCTTCCGGCCCCGGTGAGCGTCGCGTGCCACCGGGGCCGAAATGTTTCCTGAGATTGTCAACAAAAGTGTTGACGAAGAGCCCGGGACTTCTTAGCGTCTACGCCACTCCCCACACCGGTCGCGTGAGTCGCACGCCGCACCGTCCCCACCCATCGCGTTCTGCAGCCAGGGACCTGGATCCCCACCCGCGTCCCGCACGAGAGGAAACAACGATGTCCTCCTCCGCCACCACGCCACTCGCCCAGGCGAGCGGCACCGCGGCGCACAGAAGCCGTAACGCCGTCATCGCCCTGTGCTGGGCGCTCGTCCTGCTCGACGGCATCGACACCTTCATCTACGGCTCGGTCCTGCCGGACATGCTCGGCGGGAAGTCCCTCGGCCTGACCGCCGCCACCGCGGGCACGATCGGCAGCTGGTCCAACTTCGGCATGCTGCTCGGCACGATCCTGTCCGGCATGGCGTCCAACTGGATCGGCCGCCGCGTCGTGGTACTCACCAGCGTGTGCGTCTTCACCGTCGCCACCCTGGGCACCGGCTGGTCGCAGAGCGCCGCCATGTTCGGCACCTTCCGGTTCGTCTGCGGGTTCGGCCTCGGCGCGCTGCTGCCGATCGCGATCTCGTACGGCATGGAGTTCACCGCGAAGGGCCGCCGTGCCCTCGCCACCGGCGTCATCATGACCGCGCACCAGACCGGCGGCGCCGTGGCCCCGCTGATCGCGCTGTGGCTGGTCGACGACTTCGGCTGGCGCTCGGCGTTCCTCGCCTCCGCGGTCCCGGCGCTGATCCTGCTGCCGGTCGCCTACAAGCTGCTGCCCGAGTCGCCGACCAACCTGCTGACCCGCGGCCGCCGCGCCGACGCCGAGCGGCTCGCCGCCTCCTTCGGCACCGAGCTGCCGGAGCCGAAGGAGCGCGGCACCGACAAGCTCGACGCGCTCAAGAACCTCTTCCGCGGCGGCCAGTGGTCCACCACGCTGTGCTTCTGGCTCACGTCGTTCGCGGGCCTGCTCCTCGTCTACGGGGTCGGCCAGTGGCTGCCGAAGATCATGGTCGATCTCGGCTACGACACCGGCGACTCGCTCCTGTTCTCCACGTTCCTGAACGTCGGCGGCATCTGCGGCATGCTCATCGCCGGCCGCACCGCCGACCGGATCGGCCCGCGCAAGGTCGTCATCGCCTGGTTCGTCCTGACCGCGGTCTTCGTCTACCTCATGGGCGTCGAGATGTCGGTCGGCGTCCTGTACGTGGTCGTCTTCTTCGCCGGTCTGCTGCTCTTCTCCGGGCAGACCATGGTCTACGCGACGGTCGGCACCCACCACAACGACGAGGACCGGCCCACCGCGCTCGGCTGGGTCTCCGGCATGGGCCGCTTCGGCGCCATCTTCGGCCCGTGGATCGGCGGCGCGCTGATCGCGGCGGGCAACGCCGACCTGGGCTTCACGATGTACGCCTGCGCGGCCCTGTTCGGCGCCGTGATGATGGCGCTCGCCGCGCTCACCATCAAGGCACGCGCGAAGGCCTGACGGCACACCGGTGCCGGGCGCCCTCCCGAGGGGAGCGCCCGGCACCGTCCGTCAGTGCCCGTGCTGCGGGGCGCCCCTCCCGCGCAGCACGACCGCCGACGCCACCGCGCCGAGCGCGCACAGCAGACCGGTGACGAGCACGGCGGAGTGCACCCCGTTCATGAACGCCTGCGAACTGCCCTCCACGACAGCGGACCTGAGCCCGCCGGGCATCGAGCCGGAGACCGGCGCGACGCCCATCGACACCGCGTCCTTCGCCTCCGCCAACGGCCCGGCGGCCTGTTCCGGCACTCCGGCCGAGACCAGTTCACCGTGGAGCGTGGCGCCGACCCGGCCGCTGATCAGGGAGATGAGGACGGAGGTGCCGAGCGCGCCGCCCACCTGCAGGGCCGTCGCCTGAAGTCCGCCGGCCACGCCCGCGTCCTCGACCGGCGCGCTCCCGACGATCGCCGCCGACGACGCCGACATCACCATGCCGACACCCAGGCCCAGCGCCACGAACGGCGGCCACAGCGCCCCGTACCCGGACTCCGCGTCCCAGGTCAGCATCAGGAACGACGCGGCGCCCTGGAGCACCATGCCGAGCGGCATCGTCAGCCGCGGCCCGAACCGGTCGGTCAGCGCAGCCCCGAGCGGCGAGGCCACGACCGAGGCGAGGCTCAGCGGCAGCGTCCGCACGCCGGCCTCGACCGGCGAGAACCCGCGCACGTTCTGCAGATACAGCATCACGAAGAAGATCCCGCCGAGCAGCACGAAGAAGTTCAGCGCGGTGATGACGGTGCCGACGGTCAGCGCCGGGCTGCGGAACAGCCGCATCGGCAGCAGCGGGTGCGCGGTGCGCGCCTCGTACAGGCCGAACACGACGAGCAGCACGAGGCCCGCGCCGATCGCCCCGACGGTCCCGGCCGATCCCCAGCCCCAGGTCTCGCCCTTGACCACGCCGAACACCACGACCAGCATGCCGAGCGCCAGCAGGACCACACCCACGACGTCGAACCTCTCGTCCGCCGCGGCCGTGTTCCTGCTCTGCGGCAGGACGAACGCGCTGACGACGAGGGCGACCACGCCGACCGGCGCGTTGATGTAGAAGACCGACTCCCAGTCGACGTGCTCGACGAGCAGACCGCCGACGATCGGGCCGAGCGCCGTCGACACGGACGACACCATGGCCCAGATGCCGACCGCCATGCCGAACCTGCGCGGCGGGAACACCGCCCGCAGCAGACCCAGCGTGTTCGGCATCAGCAGCGCCCCGAAGAAGCCCTGCGCGGCGCGGAACGCGATGACCAGCTCGATCGACCCGGACAGGCCGATCGCCACCGAGGCGACGGTGAACCCGGCGACCCCGACCAGATAGACGGTCCGGCGCCCGAACCGGTCGCCGAGCTTGCCGCCGAGGATCAGCGCGGCGGCGAGCGCCAGGAGGTAGGAGTTGGTGACCCACTGCAACCCGGCGGTCGAGGCGTGGAGGTCGCGGCCGATCTCCGGGTTGGCGATGGAGACCACCGACCCGTCGAGGCCGACCATGAACAGGCCGAAGGCGACGGCGATCAGCGTCAGCCAGGGATTGGCGCGCCGCCCGGCGGGCGCCGGGGCCGGAGCGGGCGGCGCCGGGGCGAGCGGGACTACGGACGAAGGGGGCATACGACTGCCTTGTCTGGTACGGGGGTTGAGCGTGCCGGGGCACGAAAGAGCCCTGCCCCGGACGGCCGGGACAGGGTGGGATGCGGGGGACCGGAGGGGCTGGGTCAGTCCTCGGTCGGCCGCAGATGGGTGTCGAGCGCGTTCAGCGCGCCCAGCGCGGAGCCGAGCGCGTCCAGCTCGCCGCCCGTCAGATGCCGCAGCGCCGCGGCGAGGTGGCGGCGCGCGATGCCCTCCGCCTCCGCGATGCGCTCGCGCGCCACCGCGGTGGTGTGCAGATGGGCCACCCGCTTGTCCGCGGCGTCGCCGCGCCGCTCCAGCAGTCCCTCACGGGTGAGCTGCGAGACGAGGGCACTGACATTGTTCGGCTGCATCAGCAGCGCCCGCGCCGCCTCGCGCACGGTGACGCCCTCCTGGTCCGCCACGAGGCGGAGCAGGGCGATCTGGGCCTCGGGCAGCCGGTCGTGCGGGAAGTCGCCGAGGATCCGCCGGTCGAGCGTCCGGTGCAGCGTCGGCAGGCACGCCGCGAGCGCGTCGGCGACGCGGTCGAGGTCCTGACGGGCTGCGGAAGCGGGCATGCCGCAGAAGATAGGTCTACGAAGATAGGTATGTCAACATAGGTAAAACGTCAGGGTCGCGCTCCATCGTGGGGTTTACACCGATGGGACCCGACTCCTCCCCGGGTATGACACCGCCCGCCGGTCACTACCGCAGCCGTGGGCGCGGACTGTGGCTCTGAGGCTGACCTGCGGGGCCGCGCGGGCGGCGAGGATGGACACAGATCCTGCCGACCCTTCTGACGTGCAACGACGCACCGCCGGGCGGTCGCACCTGCCTCGAGAGATCTCTCACGACCCCGACGGGAGCCCCCTTCGCCGTGGCTACGTTCCTGTACAAACTCGGCCGGCTGTCCTTCAGGCGCCGCCGCTACGTCGCACTGCTGTGGGTGCTGCTGCTCGGCGGGATCGGCTTCGCGTCGTCGGCCGCGCCCGCCCCGCCCGCGGACTCCTTCTCCATGCCGGGCACCGAGTCGCAGAAGGCCTTCGACCTCCTCGACGAGAAGTTCCCCGCGGCCAACTCCGAGGGGGCGACCGCCCGGGTCGTCATCCGCGCGCCCGGCGGCGAGAAGCTGACCGACCCCGCGGCCAAGGCCGACGTCGGCAAGATGGTGAAGCAGCTCGGCGAGGGACCGCAGGTCGCCTCGGTCGCCGACCCGTACAAGGCGAACGCCGTCAGCAAGGACGGCTCCACCGCCTACGCCTCGGTCACCTACAAGGTCGCCGGCACCGAGCTGACCGACGAGGCGCACGAGGCCCTGACCAAGGCCATCGAGGACGCGCGCGCCGAAGGCTTCACCGTCGAGGCGGGCGGCGACGCCGTCGAAGCCGAGATGGACATGGGCGGCAGCGCCGAGATGATCGGCATCGCCATCTCCGCGGTCGTCCTGATCCTCACCTTCGGGTCGCTGGTCGCCGCGGGCATGCCGCTGCTGACCGCGATCATCGGCGTCGGCATCGGCGTCTCCGGCATCGCCGCCCTCGGCAGCGTCCTGAACCTGTCCGGCACCACGTCCACGCTCGCCTCGATGATCGGCCTCGCCGTCGGCATCGACTACGCGCTGTTCATCGTCTCCCGCTACCGCGCGGAGCTGGCCGAGGGGCGCGAGGGCGAGGAGGCGGCGGGACGTGCCGTCGGCACCGCGGGCTCCGCGGTCGTCTTCGCGGGCCTCACCGTCGTCGTCGCCCTCAGCGGCCTGTCGGTCGTCAACATCCCGATGCTCACCAAGATGGGCCTGGCCGCCGCGGCGACCGTCGCCATCGCCGTGCTCATCGCGCTCACCATGATCCCGGCGCTGCTCGGCTTCGCCGGCAAGAAGGTGCTGCGCCGCAAGGACCGCAAGAAGTCCGGCCCGATCGCCGAGTCCGCCAAGGCCAATCTCGGCACCCGCTGGTCCCGCTTCGTGCTGCGCCGCCCGCTCGGCGTCCTGCTCGTCGGCGTCCTCGGACTCGGCGCGATCGCGGTCCCGGCCGCCAGCCTCGAACTGGGCCTGCCCGACGACGGTTCGTCGGCGCCGGACAGCACCCAGCGCAAGGCGTACGACATGCTCTCCGAGTCCTTCGGCGCGGGGTTCAACGGCACGCTGATGGTGACCGTCGACGGCAAGGGCGCGGCCGGTGCCGCGAAGCGGGTCGGCACCGACCTCGCCAAGGTCGACGGCGTCGTGGCGGTCACCCCGGCCCAGGTGAACGAGGCCGGTGACACCGCGATCATCACGGTCGTCCCCAAGACGGGACCGAGCGATCACAAGACCGAGGAACTGGTCCGGGAGATACGCTCGGACGCCTCGGGCTGGTCGGCGCAGACCGGCGCGGAGATCCTGGTCACCGGCGCGACGGCCATGACGATCGACTTCTCGCAGACCCTGGACGACGCGCTGGTCCCGTACCTCCTGCTGGTGGTCGGCCTCGCCTTCCTCCTGCTGATGCTGGTCTTCCGCTCGATCCTCGTCCCGCTCAAGGCCGCGCTCGGCTTCCTGCTCTCCGTCGCGGCGGCGCTCGGCGCCGTGGTCGCGGTCTTCCAGTGGGGCTGGCTCGCGGACGTCTTCGGGGTGGAACAGCCCGGCCCGATCATGTCGATGATGCCGATCTTCCTGATCGGCGTGGTCTTCGGACTCGCCATGGACTACGAGGTGTTCCTCGTGACCCGGATGCGCGAGGCCTACGTCCACGGAGCGCGGCCCGGCGAGGCCATCGTCACCGGCTTCCGGCACGGCGGCCGGGTCGTCGGGGCCGCCGCCGTCATCATGATCAGCGTCTTCTCCGGCTTCATCATGGAGAACAACAGCATGATCAAGATGATGGGCTTCGGCCTCGCGATCGCCGTCCTCTTCGACGCGTTCGTGGTCCGCATGGCGATCGTGCCCGCGGTCATGGCGCTGCTCGGCAAGTCGGCCTGGTGGCTCCCGCGCTGGCTCGACAAGGCACTGCCCAACGTCGACGTGGAGGGCGAGAAGCTCCAGAAGTCGCTGACGGCCGACGAGCCGTCCGCGCGGGACGACCGCGAACTGGAGACGGCGCGCGGCTGACCCCCCGGCCGCTACCCGCGCGGGCCCGCACCGACGAATCGGTGCGGGCCCGCCGCACGTTCGGCGGCGGCGTGCCACCAGCCGGGCGGGGAGGGGCCGCGCACGACGGCCGTCGGCTGCGCGGGATGCAGGCCGAGCCGGCGCAGAGCCGCGCCGTCGACCCGGATGTCGAACCAGCCGTGCCAGTGCCCGTCCGACCCGACGCCGCAGGCGAGGTTCCCGTACAACTCGGCGGACGCGAACGGCATCCAGTCGATGCCACGGTCACGCAGTCAGGCGCGCGCGGCTGCCATCGGGTGCGGGCGTCCCGGCAGGTTCTCGTACGCGACCACGGTGATCCACTCGGTGGGCGGAGAGGTGTCCATGACGGTGGATCGTACGCCGGTCAGCCGCCGAGCGCCCCGCCCACGACCGACTCCACGATCCGGCGGACCTCCGCGCGCGCGGGCGGGCCGTCGTCGCGGCCGGCGAAGAGCAGGTGGCCGGTGCCGACCAGGGTGAGGGCGAGTGTGTCGACGTCGGTGGCAGGGGCGATCCGGCCGGCCGTCCGCTCGGCGTCGAGATAGGCGATCAGTGCCTGCGTGGCCCGGGCGAGGACCGTGACGCCCGGGCTGCCCGCCGCGCGCAGCCGGGCGCGCAGGCCGTCGCGGAAGGTGATCAGGGTGACCAGGGCGAGTGCGACCGGGGTGAAGAGGACGGTCAGGGCGTCGGTGAGGTGGTCGACGACCGACCCGGTGCCGGCCGATTCGGCCAGCGTCGCGCCCCGTGCGTCGATCCCGCCGACCCGGTCGAGGATCAACTCGCACAGGAACGCGTCGAAGTCGGCGAAGTGCCGGTGCAGCACGCCCTTGGCGCAGCCCGCCTCGTCCGTGACGGCCCGGCTGGTGAGCGCGGCGGCGCCGTCCCGCAGCAGGACGCGCTCGGCCGCGTCGAACAACTGCGCGCGCACATCGCGGATGGCCACCCCGGTCGGCACCTGCGTCACTCCTTCGTAGGACGGTCCCACCGTAGACGAGTGGGCAAGTGCCCACCTAGAGTGGGCGTATGCCCACTAATGCTGCTCCCGCCCCGGACGAACCGCACAGGGCCCGCGATATGGCCGAGTCGTTCGGCACCGACCCCGCCCGCTACGACCGGGCCCGCCCCCGCTACCCGGACACCCTGGTGCGCAGGATCGTCGCGGCGGCCCCCGGCCACGACGTCCTCGACGTGGGCTGCGGCACGGGGATCGCCGCGCGTCAGTTCCAGGCGGCGGGTTGCACGGTCCTCGGCGTCGACGTCGACGCGCGCATGGCCGGCTTCGCGCGCGAGCGCGGACTGCCCGTGGACGTCGCCGGGTTCGAGACCTGGGACGCCGCGGGCCGCACCTTCGACGCGGTCGTCGCCGGACAGACCTGGCACTGGATCGACCCCGCCGCGGGCGGGGCGAAGGCGGCGGACGTCCTGCGTCCCGGCGGACGCGTCGCCCTGATGTGGAACGTCTACCGGCCCGGCGACGACCTCGCCGACGCGTTCGCCGCCGCCCACCGCGCGGCCCTGCCCGACGCCCCGCGCATGCCCTGGAACCGCTCCGCGCACGACGCCTACGGGGCCGTCTTCGACAAGGTGGCCGACGGCCTGCGCGCCACCGGATCCTTCGGCGCGCCCGAACGCTGGGAGGCCGCCTGGGAGCAGCCCTACACCCGCGACGCCTGGCTGGAGCACCTCACGACCAGCGGTGAGGCGGCGCTGCACACCCCGCGCCAGGCGGCGGACCTGCTCGCCCGCACCGGCGCGGTGATCGACGAACTCGGCGGCACGTTCACGATGCCGTACGTCACGGTGGCGGTCACGGCGGTCCGCACCGGGGCGTCCGTGTCCTGACCCTCCATGTCGGAGCCGTTGTCAGTACCGGGTGCTATCCCTGGGAAGGGACAGGAGACAACGGACCGACGACGGAGGAGTCATCATCCAGGACGGACGGCAGAGGCGTTCCGGGCAGGACCTGTGTGTGCGGCGGCATCCCGAGACACAGGTGGAGTGCGTGCTCCCCGACACGCACTACCCGCGCCCGCACTACGCCTTGGACGGGACGACATGGCACGACGGCCTGTGCGGCGCGTGCCACGGGAGCGGGAGTCGCGACGGTGAGGTCTGCGACTCCTGCCGCGGCGGAGGATTCTGCCTGCTGGAGATCGAGATCGACGCGGACATCGAGGGGAGTGAGGGGATGTGACGTGACGTGAGACAGCCGGGCGTCAGTCCGTGTAGACCTCGGCCCGGTCCACGCTGACGAACGAGCCGGAGGACGCGGCGCTGTGCTCACCGGTGAGCCGGACCCGCAGGGTGTGCGGACCGTTCGCCAGGCGCGGGCTCAGGTACTGGAGGGTCTCGCCGGTGCGGATCGCGCCGTAGAAGTCGACGCGCTGTTCGGGGCCGCCGTCGACGCTGATCGCCGCGATCCCGTTCCCGGTGTCCTTGACCGACAGGAGCGCGATCCGGGTGCCTGTGAAGGTGAACGTCGCCGTGTTGCCGGCCCCGTCGCTCCAGTGGTCGTCGCTCCAGAAGCACTGCGCGGCGCAGCCGGTGCCCGAGTTCCAGGCGCCGGTGTACGTCACGCCGCCGTCGCCGCTGGTCCGGCTGTCGTCGTTGATCCAGTAGTTGCCCGAGCCGGGGTCGCCGGACGGCAGGTTCTGGGTCGCGCCCATCGCCAGCGGCGTCCCGAGGTTCGGGCTGCCGTCGGAGTTCCAGGAGATCTTCTGTGCGCGGGTCGTGCGGTTGGTGTACGTGTTCGTGGACGTGGTCTTGGCGTGGTAGACCAGCCAGTCCTCGGTCCCGTCGGGGGACGTGAAGAAGGCGTGGTGTCCGGGGCCGAACACGCCGCGGGCGTCCGCGCGGGAGAACACCGGACCCGAGCGCTGCGTCCAGTTGCCCGGGACGAGCGGGTCGGCGCCGTTCGCCAGGGACATCATCCAGACCTGGTAGTCCGGCTTGCCGGTGTCGCACGTCGAGTACGTCATCCACGTACGGCCGTTGCGGTTCAGGAACTCCGGCCCCTCGCGCACCTCCGGGCAGCCGCCGGCCGCGTCGATCGCGACCGCGTCGCCCGAGACGGTGTACGGGTTCGACATCGGCGCGATGTTCAGGCCGTTGTGCTGGTACGGGTTGATGCCGCTGTACGCGAGGTACAGCTTGCCGTCGTGCTGGAGGATGCCCGGGTCGATCGCGAAGTCGCCGGTGTGGTTGGGCGGGGTGAGCTTCGCCTTGAAGTGGTACGGGCCGGTCGGGTCGTCGCCCGACGACTCCAGGACGAAGAGCCGGTGGTGGTCGTCCGTCCCGTCGTCCGCCGTGTAGTACAGGTACCAGTGGTTGTTGAAGCGGTAGAACTCCGGCGCCCAGATGTGCTGGTTGCGGGTGGTGTCGGTGTCCGTCCACACCGTCTTGGGCTCGGCGTCGAGCAGGGTGCCCAGGGAGGGCGAGCTCCACATCTTGATGCTGTCGCCCTGGGTGGTGGTCAGGTGGTAGGCCCCGTTCGCGTAGGTGACGAACGGATCGGGCCCCGTGTTCAGCGGATTGCGGAAGGTGCCGCTCGCGGCCACGGAACCCGTCGCCTGTGCGGCGGGCTCCTGACGGGCGCTGGCCTGCGGGCTGCAGGCCAGCCCCGCGAGCAGTGCGAGGAGTGCGGGAACGAGGGCGGTACGGGACCGTGCGCGCACGAGCGGCTCCTTACATCGATGTAAGTCCCAGAGCTTCAGGACGTTAGGGAAGGGAGTGGCGCGGTGTCAACGAGGCACAGCCGGACAGCTGTTGCCCCTGGTGCACCGGCTACTGTCCGCCCAGACCGGTCGTCGCCACGGACTTGACGATGTGCCGCTGGAAGAAGACGAACACGGCGACCAGCGGCAGAGCGGCGAGCACGGCCGAGGCCATCGACTGCGCGTACTGGATCCCGTACGCGTCCTTCACCGTGGTGATGCCGACCGGCAGCGTCATCAGGGACGGGTCGGACGTGGAGACGAACGGCCACAGGAAGTTGTTCCACGCCCCGATGAACACGAAGATCGCGACGGCCGCGAGCATCGGCCGGGACAGCGGGAGCAGCACCGACCAGAAGATCCTCCAGTGTCCGGCGCCGTCGATCCGGGCCGCCTCCTCCAGCTCGACGGGGAGCGAGTCGAAGTGCTTCTTCAGGATGAAGACCATCACGGGGGCCACGGTCTGCGGCAGGATCACCGCCGCGTACGTGTCGAGCAGGTGCAGCGAGAGCATCTGCTCGAACCAGGGCACGATGAGGATCTGCGGCGGCACCAGCACCGCCGCGATCGTCAGCGTGAACAGCCACTTGCGACCGGCGAACAGGGTGCGCGAGAAGGCGTACCCGGCCATCGCGGAGACCAGCACGGTGATCGCGGTGACGGCGGCGGAGATCAGGAAGCTGTTGAGCATCCACAGCGGCAGGTCGCCGCGCTCCCACACGGTGCTGAACGCCTGGAGGGTGAAGCCGTGCTCCGGCCAGATCCAGTGCACCGGATCGCTCGCGTCCGCCTCGGACTTGAAGGCGGTGAGCAGGGCCCAGGCCATCGGCAGCAGCCAGATCAGGGCGGCGACGACGAGGACCACGAGGGCGAGGACGCGCGTGGTGCGGCCGGCCCCGAGGGTGAGGTTCGTGGTCGTACGGCCCTCGGCTCTTCCCGGCCGCGGCGGGCGGACGGGCACGATGCGCTGCCGGGCGGGGCGGACGGGTGCGTCGGTGGTGGTCGTCATGTCACTTCTCCCGGCGGCGGAGTACGGCGAACTGGGCGGCGGAGGCGAGCAGGACGAGGGCGAAGAAGATGTAGCTGATCGCCGACGCGTAGCCGAGCCGGTAGCCGGTGAAGCCGACGTCGTAGATGTACTCGACGACCGGCCGCGTCGAGTTGTTCGGACCGCCCCTCGTCAGCAGGTACACCTGGTCGAAGACCTTCAGGGAGGCCAGGAGTTGCAGCACGGTGATGACCGTCGTGATGCGGCCGAGCTGCGGCAGCGTGATGGAGAACAGGCGCCGCCAGGCACCGGCGCCGTCGATGGCCGCGGCCTCGTACAGGTGGTCGGGGATCGACTGCAGGGCGGCCAGGTAGAGCAGGAAGTTGAAGCCGACCGTCCACCACAGGGTCGTCAGCGCGACCGCCCACAGGGCCACCGACTCGTCGCTCAACCAGGCGACCTTGTCGAGGCCGACGGCGCCCAGGAGGTGGTTGTAGACGCCGAGATCGGGCTGGTAGAGCCACAGCCACAGCAGGCCGACGACGCCGACCGGCAGCAGGTACGGCGCGAAGAACGCGAGGCGCCACACCCACTGGCCGGGCAGCCCGGTGTGCACGAGGAGCGCCATGCCGAGCGCCACCACGACCAGCGGGACGGTCGAGATCAGCGTGAACAGGACGGTGTGCCACAGGGCCCGCCACATCTCCGCGTCTTTGAACGCCTCGCTGAAGTTGTCGAGGCCGACGAAGGACGGGGCGTGCGCGGACAGGGCCCGGTCCGTGAGCGCCATCCACAGGCCCTGGCCGAGCGGCCACAGCAGGAAGACGGCGAACAGGACGAGGAAGGGGAGGGCGAAGAGCAGGCCCGGGGGCAGCAGCCGGCGCAGCGACGGCGGTCCCGGCCGGGGTGAAACGTGTGGAGAGGACATCGTTGTGCCTCCAGGGAGTGTCAGGCCGGGCTGGGCTTGGAGAGGAAGGTGTTGACGCGGCGCACCATCGCCCGCGCCGCACGGTCCGGGGAGAGACCGTCGAGCAGGGCCTGCTGGAGGACCTGCGACATGGCGTTCTGGAAGTCGGAACCCGCGCCGACGAACCAGGCCGCCGGGTCGAGGACCACCCGCGAGGCGGCCGACTTGTAGTGGGCCTGCGGCAGCAGGTCGGCGTACTCCGCTGTGCGGGTGACCGGCGTGTACGCGGGGATGTGCCCGGCGGTCGCCCAGGTCTGGCCCGCCTTGAGCAGCGCGGCCACGGCCTGGTGCGTGCGGCGCCGGTGCCCGGCGTCGGGGTCGTCGCGGTGAGGGAGCACGAACGAGTGCGAGTCGGCGTAGATCGCGGGGGTGCCGAAGACGGTCGGGAAGGGGGCGGCGTCCACCTTCTTGTCCGCGCTGCGGAACGTGCCGAGCTCCCATTCGCCGGACAGCGCCATCGCCGTCTGCCGGTTGGTGAACGCGGCGACGCTCGCGTTGTAGTCGAGCCGCCCGGGGTTGGCCTTGTCGCCGACCAGCTTGGCCATGAACGAGATGACCTCGGCCATCCGGTCCAGGTCCACCTTCGCGGGCCCGCCGGGCGGCAGGTCGAAGACGCCGCCCGTCTGCTTGTACAGGCCGTAGAAGAGCCGCCAGCCCTGCGCGGTGTCGTTGACGTAGCCGAAGGAGATGCCCTCCTTGCCCGAGGCCTTCGCCAGCTCCCGTCCGGCGGCGAGGAACTTGTCGGGGGACGAGAACGCGTCCAGGTCCAGCGTGCCGTCGGCCTTCAGCAGGCCCGCCTTCTTCACCGGCTCCGGGTGGAAGAACACGATGAAGGGGTGGGTGTCGAGCGGGATGGCGTACGTCGCGCCGTCGTACTGGGTCCGCTCCCACACCGCGTCGGCGAAGTCGCCCTGGTGGATGCCGAACTCGGCGAACAGGTCCATGTCCCACGGGTCCACGAGCCCGGTAGGCGCGTAGCCCGCGAGCCGCGACATGTGCGCGACGGCGACGTCCGGGCCGCGTCCGCCGGCCGACGCCATGGCCAGCTTCGTGTAGTAGGGGGTGCCCCACTCCAGGACGGTGCGCTCGATGTGCGTGCCCCGCATGTCGGGTTGCGCCTTGCGCACCATCTCGTTGAGCAGGCCGCCGTCGGCTCCCTGGAACAGGTCCCAGAGGCGGACCGTGCTGTCGCCCGCGGCCAGTGCGCTGCCGCAGCCGCTGAGCGCGCCCGCGCCGAGGACCGAGGCCCCGGCGGCGAGCGCGGCCGTCAGGGCGCGCCGTCTGGTGAGCGCGGGGCGACCGACGGGGGCGGGTATGCCGGTCATGAGGCTCCTTCCCGGTGGGCGGCGGCGTCGTCCCGACACCGCCGCCCACGGACATACATCGATGTAAATTCGGATGAGAACGGGCTGGGCCGGTTCAGTTCTCGAAGGCGGCCGCGCGGAGCTGGGCCGCCCGCAGCAGGGCGGTGTCGACCTTCTCACCGCGGTCGAAGCGGTAGACGCCGTTGCGTTCCTGGAAGACGTCCGTGAGCTGGGTGTAGCAGTAGCCGAACATGTCCGGGTCGTCGAGCAGGACGCCCGTCAGGCCGGTGAACCGCTCGACGAACTCCTCGGCGCTGCGCGGCCGTTCGCCGTATCCCCAGGAGTCGTCGAGCACGTTGCCGGCCGCCTCGGCGGCGGCCGCCGCGTCCCACCAGATGCCGCCGAACTCGCTGCAGAAGTACGGCTGCCCGTTGTACGGGACCGACCAGGTGCGGCCCTCGGGGCCGGTGTTGAGGAACGGCCGGTTCTCCGCGAGGCCGTGCATGATCTTCGCGAACTCCGCCGGGTCCTGCTCGTAGCAGTGCGAGTCGTACACGTCGGTCTCCGGCACCCGGTGCGCGTACCCGGAGGCGTCGATCACCGGACGGGTGCCGTCGGCCTGCTTCGTGGCACGGAACATCGCGTGCGTGACGTCGTCGAGCTGGGTGATGCGGTCGTGCAGGTTCTGGTACGTCTCGTTGAGCGGGCACCAGCCGATGACCGACGGGTGCGAGTAGTCCCGCTCGACGGCCTCCAGCCACTGCGCGACGAAACTGGCGTCGGGCCGCTGGTTGTCGTCGCGGACGCCGACCTCGCAGCCCCAGTCGCCGAACTCGCCCCACACCAGATAGCCCAGCCGGTCCGCGTGGTACAGGAACCGCTCCTCGAAGACCTTCTGGTGCAGCCGCGCGCCGTTGAAGCCCGCCGCGAGGCCGAGTTCGATGTCGCGCACCAGGTCGGCGTCGGTCGGCGCCGTCATCAGGCCGTCCGCGTAGTAGCCCTGGTCGAGGACGAGTCGCTGGAAGACGGGCTCGCCGTTGAGGAGCAGCCGCTTGCCGTCGATCGAGACCGAGCGCAGCCCTGCGTACGACGTCACGCGGTCCACCGGCGCGCCCTCGGCGTCGACGATCTCGAAGGTGAGGTCGTACAGGTGCGGGTCGGCCGGCGACCACACGCGCTGCCGGTCCGCGGGCACGGCGAGGGCCAGGCGCGGGCTGAGGTCCAGGTCGGCGCGGGCCTCGGCGGTGACGACCGCGCCCTGCTCGTCGGCGAGGGTGGCCCGCACCCGGTGGCCCGGGGCGTTGCCGGTCAGCGGCAGCTCCAGGTGGAAGGTGCCGGACGCCAGGTCCGGGGTGATCCGGGGCCGCCGCAGGGCGACCGTGCGCGGCACCGGCTCCAGCCACACCGTCTGCCAGATGCCGGTCGTGCGGGTGTAGTGGCAGTGCGAGTTCGCGTACCAGGTCGCCTGCTTGCCGCGGGCCTGCGGGCCGTGCCGGGTGTCGCGGGCCCGGACCACGAGCGTCAGCTCCTCGCCCGGGGCGGCGAGGTCGCCGAGGTCCGCGGTGAAGGGGGTGAAGCCGCCGCGGTGCCGGGCGACCTCGGTCCCGTTCGCCCACACGGTCGCGTCGTGGTCCACCGCGCCGAAGTGCAGCAGCACCCGGGCGTCCGCCCAGTCGGCGGGCACCGTGACCGTGCGCCGGTACCAGACGGCCTCCAGGAAGTCCGTCTCGCCGATCCCGGACAGCTCCGACTCCGGGCAGAACGGCACGGTGATGCGGTCGGCCAGCTCGCGCTCGCGCAGACCGCGTTCCAGGCCGGTGTCGGACCGGTCGATCTCGAACTGCCAGGTGCCGTTGAGATTCAGCCAGGCGGCACGGGCGAACTGCGGTCGCGGGTACTCGGGGCGGGGGACAGGCATGGTGCTCCTTGCCAGGTGAATGCGGTGCCAGTTGGTGCGCGGCTCATGGCACCATGGCGATTACATCGTTGTAAATATCCGGGGCGGGGCGGGATCCGGCCCGAAACCGTTTCGTGATGGTCGATACGATCGCGGACGGCAGACGGAAGGAATGAACAGCGTGGCGGCCAGACCCAGGATCAAGGACGTTGCGGAGTACGCGGGTGTCTCGCCCAAGACGGTCTCCAACGTGATCAACAACTTCGAGCATGTCTCCGACCGGACCCGCGAGGCCGTCCGGGAGGCGATCGACGCCCTCGGCTACCGGGTCAACATCGCGGGCCGTCAGCTGCGACAGGGTCGCACCGGCATGATCACCCTCGCCGTCCCCGAACTCGACGTCGCGTACTTCTCCGAGCTGGCCAAGCACGTGATGACCGAGGCCGACCGGCACGGCAGGACGGTGCTGCTGCACCAGACCGGCGGCTCGCGCGAGCGCGAACTGGCCGCGCTGCACGGCTTCGACGCCCAGTTCTCCGACGGGATCATCCTCAGCCCGCTCGCGCTCCGGCCCCAGGACCTCGCCACCCGGGACCGCCGGCTGCCCGTGGTCCTGCTCGGCGAGCGGCCCGCGGAGGGCAGCACGGACCATGTCGCCATCGACAACGTACGGGCCGCGCGCGACGCCACCGAACACCTGCTGGCGCGCGGCAGGCGCCGCATCGCGGTGGTCGGCGGCCGGGTCCGCGGCCGGCAGGGCACCGACCGGCTGCGCACGGACGGCCACCGGTCGGCCCTCAAGGCGGCCCACGTCCCCTTCGACGACGACCTCGTGATCGGAGTGGACGCCTACCACTGGCGGGACGGCGCCCGGGCCGCGGCCGCGCTCCTCGAGCGGGAGACTCCGCCGGACGCGCTGCTCTGCCTCAACGACCATCTCGCCCTGGGCGCGCTGCGGGCCCTGCACGAGAAGGACGTGAGCGTGCCGAAGGACATCGACGTGGTCGGCTTCGACGACATCGAGGCGTCCCGGTTCAGCGTGCCCACCCTGACGACGGTGTCCCCGGACAAGAAGGAGATCGCCCGCGCCGCGGTCGCGCTGCTCGTCGACCGGATCGACGACCCCGACGGCGGGCCGTTGCAGGACCACGTGGTCGGGCACGAGGTGATCGTGCGGGAGAGCACCGGCGGCTGAGGGCCGGGGTCTGTGAGGGCTGCCGCGTCCTACCCCGTCGCCCCGGAGCGGTCGAGGCGCACGACGACCGGTGCGTTGAAGGGGTCCCCCGACTGGTTGACCTGAACGTGCCCGGCGCCCAGCCAGGTGTCGGTGCCGGGGACCCGGCGCACCGCCGACAGCCACAGCGACTGGTTCGACGTCCTACGCGCCCCGGTCGACGCCGGGAGCCGGTGCCGCCCGATCTTCACGCACGTACCGTCGTCGGTGAGATACCGGTTCCCGTCGAGCAGGAGCCCGCGGTCGTCCTGGCCCACCGGGACGCGCAGCGCGCAGTCGCCGGGTGCCGGATCCTGCGCGACCCACGCCGAGCCGTCCCGGCGCAGCCGGATGTACTGGTCGTCGGGCTCGTCGCCCTCGCTCTCGCCGTGGTTGAAGCTGTTCAGGCCGTACGCCCGCACCTCACCGCTGTCGAGCACGAATGCCTTGGTCAGCGAGGCACCGGCCTCCGCCGGGACGGGATCGTCGAAACGGCTCTCGGGGGTGTCGACCGCCCGCCACGACGTGCCGTCCCAGTGCATCGTCGCCGGCTGGTCGTAGGGGAGGCCGGCATCCGCCGACTCCGTGCCGGGGCCGGTCGAACGCCGGCCCACCGCCCAGGCGTCGTCGCGGTCCACGACGGCGAGATCCGCGATGCTGTACGGGAGCCGGGTCGCCGTCCAGCGGCTGCCGTCCCAGTGCTGGGCGGACCGCTCGCCGGTCAGCGCCCAGATGTCGTCGGGGCCCGTCGTCTCCAGGTCGCCGACGTCGCCGGACGGCGGATGCGGCACGGCGGACCACGCGGTGCCGTCCCATTGCGCCCAGCCGTTCGTGCCGGAGACCTCGCCGGCCGGCTGCGGCCGCAGCCACAGCGTGCGCGCGCCGATCTCGTCGAGCGCGGGCGGGTAGTCGGACCTGCCCAGGGCGTCGGGCAGGTCCTCGTGGGTCCAGCGGGAGCCGTCGTAGTGCATCAGCAGGGCGGCGCCGCCGTCGTTCTCCGTGCCGACCGCCCAGATGTCGTCCTCGGCGAGGGCGGCGACATCGGTGAACTTGCCGTTGAAGTCCGCTATGTGGTCGAACTCCCAGGTGAGGGAGGACGCGCGGGACGCGGGGGAGGAGCGCGTGCCGTCGGAGGAGGCGGCCCGCTCACCGTCGTGACGCGCGTCCGTACCGCACCCGGCCAGCGTGCACACGGCCGCCAGCGCGACGGCGGTCCCCACGGCCCGGGCCCTGTTCCCCACGGCACTGCGCACGATCACTTCCCGTCCCCGATCCTTCGGTGTCCCGCACGTTCTGTGCCGCGCGGCGAACGGTCAGCGTATCGGGGGACGGTCGGCCGAACCGGGCCGTGAACGGCGAGGATCGTGCCATGACACCGCACTCCGGCCACACCCCCGGCCGCCGCCCGCGCCCCCGCGATCTGGGCATCGCCCCGGGCGTGCTGCCGCCCGGCCCCGCCAACTCCCTCACCGATGTCCCGGGCGTCCGCGTCGGCCACGTCACGCTCGCCCACGACGACGCCGAACTGCCGGTACGCACCGGGGTCACCGTCGTCGTCCCGGCGCCCGGCTCCGTGTTCCGCGACAAACCCGCGGCGGGCCTGGAGGTCGTCAACGGCTTCGGGAAGGCCGCCGGGCTCAGCCAGATCGCCGAACTCGGCGTGCTGGAGACTCCGCTGGCCCTCACCAACACCCTCGCGGTGGGCGCCGCCTTCGAGGGACTCGTCCGGCACGCGCTGGCCGGGCACCCCGAGATCGGCACGACCACGGGCACCGTCAACCCGGCCGTGTTCGAGTGCAACGACGGCTGGCTGAACGACATCCGCGGCCTGCACGTCCGTCCTCGGCACGTGCGCGCCGCCCTCGACGCGGCGAGCGACGCGCCCGTCGCCGAGGGGGCGGTCGGCGCGGGCACCGGCATGGTCTCCTTCGGCTGGAAGGCCGGCATCGGCTCCGGTTCGCGCCTCGTCGACGCCGGGGACGGCATCCGCTGGACCGTGGGCGTCCTGGTGCTCGCCAACTTCGGGAGCGCCGCCGACCTGACCGTCGCCGGGGCCCCGGTCGGCCGCACCCTCACCCCCGAACACGCCGTGGAACAGGGGGAGTTCGCGCGCGGCGCCGGATCGTGTGTCGTCCTCGTCGCCACGGACGCCCCGGCCGACGCCCGTCAGCTGCGGCGCGTCGCCAAGCGGGCATCGGTCGGACTCGCCAGGACCGGCGGCATCATCCAGCACGGCAGCGGCGAGTACGCGCTCGCCTGGTCGACGGCCCAGCGCACCCCGCACATCCCGCGGGGCCCGGTCCGCTCCGCGACCGCCGTCGCGGAGCACGGACCCGTGCTGGACCTGCTCTTCCGGGCCGCGGCCGAGGCCACCGAAGAGGCCGTCCTCGCCTCGCTGTTCGCGGCGCACCCGGTCACGGGAGTACGGGGCCACCACGCGCCGGGGCTGCCCACGGACGAGGTGGCCCGGCTCGTTCGCGCCGCGGTCTCGTAGGCGAGCGGACGGCCACGGCCTCAGCGCGCGGGCGTGTCCGCCGCCGTGACGCGCTTCTCGAACCACAGCTGCGCGTACGGCTCGTCGTTGAAGGCCTCGACCTCCTGGAACCCGGCCGACCGGTAGAGCCCGATCGCGGCGTCGAGCACCTTGTTGGTGTCCAGGCGCAGCACCGCGCGCCCGTGCCCGGCGGCCAGCGCCTCCAGTTCGGCGAGGAAGCGGCGGCCGAGGCCCAGGCCCCGGGCGGCCGGGGCGATCCACATGCGCTTGACCTCGGCCGGCGCGCCCGCCGGGAGCTTCAGGCCCGCGCAGCCGACGGCCTCACCGTGCAGCCGCGCGACGAGGAACAGGCCCCGTGGCGCCCGGAGTTCACCGGCGTCGGGCAGCAGGCTGCGGGCCGGGTCGAAGCCCGTGTCGAAGCGGTCCTGGAGCTCGGAGTAGTAGGAGAAGAGACAGTGCCGGGCGTCCGGGTGGTCCGGGTCGACCGTGTCCAGGGTGACCGTCGCCGCCGTCAGGAGCCGGTCGACCTCCGCCATGGCGGCGACCAGCCGCGCGCGCTGCGTGGTGTTCAACGGGGCCAGCAGGGACGCGGCCAGGTCGTCGCTGCGGCCGTCGAGCGCGGCACGCTCCGCGCGGCCCGCGTCGGTGAGCCGGACCGTGCGCACCCGCCGGTCCCGGGGCAGCGGCTCCACGGTGACCAGACCGTCGGCCTCCAGCGCGCGCAGCAGCCTGCTGACATACCCGGAGTCGAGCCCCAGCCGCTCCCGCACCTTCCGTACGTCGCGGCCCTCGTCGCCGATCTCCCACAGCAGCCGCGCCTCGCCGATCGGCCGGTCGCGGCCCAGGTAGTGGTCGTGCAGCACCCCCACGCGCTCGGTGACGGTGCGGTTGAAACGGCGCACCTGATCGATCTCTGTCGTGTCCGTGGTCATTCTCTGACTTTAGTCAGAGAAACCGATTCGAGCGAACAGCCATGACCATGGCGAAAGCCGGGGCCCGCACATGCGGTGCCCCGGCCGCCGTCCGCCTCACTGCCGAAGCGAACCTCGTGGCCCGGGCGGCCGCCGTCGCCGACCGGGCCCAGCTCATCCCTTCCGGCGCCGCAGGGCCAGCCACAGCGCCAGCGCCCCGGCGGAGGCGGCCACCAGGACCGCGGCACGGTGATCCCGCACCGAGCGCGCCGCCTGGGTGCCCGCCGGGCCGGACAGCCTGTCCTGCGCCTGGTGGGCGACGTCCGAGACCTTCGTCCTGACCGTGTCCACGGTGTCCGAGGTCTGCGCCCTGAGCGCGTCGGCCGTGGCCGTCGCCTGCTCCTTGACCTGCGCGGCGCGGTCCTTGGCCCGCGCCTTCACATCGGCCTTGGCGGCCAGCGCCTCTACGGTGTCGCCCAGCTCGGCCCGCGTGCGCTCGACCTGCTCGCGCAGTTCCTCCGGTTCCGACGCGGACGGCTTCCCGTCCGGCGGCGACTGCGACTCGTGTGTCATCGGTGGGCACTCTCCTTGATCTCGGCCACGTCGGCCTTCAGGTTCTCGATGGTCTCGGCGGGGGCCGGGGGAGCGGCCCGGCCGAACTGACGCCTGCCCCGGGCGGCCAGCACGGCGGCGATCACCCCGAGCACCGCCGTCACGGTCAGCGCGGCGGCCCACACCGGCCACACGACCGCGAGGCCGGCGATCGCGGTCGCCACCGCGGCCTGGAGCATCAGGAACCCGACGACCCCGGCGCCGCCGAACAGCCCTCCGCCCCTGCCGTAGCGCCTGCCCTTCTCCTTCATCTCCGCCTGGGCCAGCCTGAGCTCACCCCGCACGAGCTCGGTGAGCTGCTGCGAAGCGCGCTGGACCAGGTCGCTGACCGGCTCCTGACCCATGTCGCGGCCTTCCGCGGCGGCATGCGGCTGGATGTCCGGCACGGCGGTCACCTCCCACTCTCTTCTCCGGTGCGTCCGGGCGCCCGGGTACCCAGAGGCGCCGGAACCATCCGTTTAAGGACGCTTCGCTCGGACAGCCGGGGGGTGGCCCCGTTCGCAGGCGGGGCGAACAGGAGCCGACTCCTGACAAATGGCCGTCTCGTCGAAGGGGCCGCAGGATGGAAGAGCTGCCGGGGCGTTCCGTACGCCCCCGAGCACGGAGGAGCCGCCCCTCGGGCAAGGGTCCCCCGGCCGCTGAGCCGGCGAGGCCCACCAGGCGTGGAGAACATCCCCATCGAAAGGCACGCGTTTCCCATGAGTGACGTCACAGGCAAAGCGACCACCACGGACGCCGGGATCCCGGTCGAAAGCGATGAGCACTCGCTCACGGTCGGCGCCGGTGGCCCGATTCTCCTGCAGGACTCCTATCTGATCGAACAGATGGCCCAGTTCAACCGGGAGCGGATTCCGGAGCGGCAGCCGCACGCCAAGGGCAGCGGCGCCTTCGGCCGGTTCGAGGTGACGGCGGACGTCACCGCGTACACCAAGGCCGCGCTGTTCCAGCCGGGGACCACCACCGACCTCGTGGCCCGCTTCTCCACCGTCGCGGGCGAGCGCGGGAGCCCCGACACCTGGCGCGACCCGCGCGGATTCGCGGTGAAGTTCTACACCAGCGAAGGCAACTACGACATGGTCGGGAACAACACCCCGGTCTTCTTCATCAAGGACCCGATGAAGTTCCAGCACTTCATCCGGTCCCAGAAGCGCCGCGCCGACAACAACCTCCGCGACCACGACATGCAGTGGGACTTCTGGACGCTGTCGCCGGAATCCGCCCACCAGGTGACCTGGCTGATGGGCGACCGGGGCATCCCGCGCAGCTGGCGCCACATGAACGGCTACACGTCGCACACGTACATGTGGATCAACGCCCAGGGCGAGCGGTTCTGGGTGAAGTACCACTTCAAGACCGACCAGGGCATCGAGTACTTCACCCAGGACGAGGGTGACCAGATGTGCGCGGCGGACACGGACTACCACACCAGGGATCTCTTCGAACACATTCGCGACGGAGAGCTCCCCAGCTGGACGCTGCACGTGCAGGTCATGCCGTACGAGGACGCCGCGGACTACCGCTTCAACCCGTTCGACCTGACCAAGGTGTGGCCGCACGCCGACTACCCGCTCATCGAGGTCGGCCGGATGACCCTCGACCGCAACCCCACGGACAACCACGCGGAGATCGAGCAGGCGGCGTTCCAGCCCAACAACCTCGTCCCGGGCATCGGCCCCAGCCCCGACCGGATGCTGCTCGGACGGCTCTTCTCCTACGCCGACGCCCACCGGCACCGGATCGGCGGCAACTACCAGCAGCTGCCGGTCAACGCTCCCGTCGCGCCCCTGCGCACGTACTCGAAGGACGGAGCGATGGCCTTCCGCAAGACGGAGGATCCGGTGTACGCGCCGAACTCCAAGGGCGGCCCGGCGGCCGACACCGACCGCTACGGCACACCGCCCAGCTGGTACGCGGACGGTGACATCACCCGCGCCGCCTACGTCGACCACGCCGAGGACGACGACTGGGGCCAGGCGGGCACCCTGGTGCGCGAGGTCTTCGACGACGCTGCCCGCGACCGGCTCGTGGACAACGTCGTCGGCCACCTGCTCAACGGGGTGAGCGAGCCCGTCCTGGCCAGGGCCTTCACGTACTGGTCGAACATCGACAAGTCGATCGGTGAGCGCATCGAGCAGGGCGTGCGCGCCAAGGCGGGCGAGAAGGACCCCAAGGCCGACCAGCAGGCCAATCCGGCCCGCAGCAGCATGCAGCACAAGGCGTGAGCGCGATCGCGACCGCCTGATCCGGTTCGGCCCTCCGCCCGCCGCCCTCCGGGGAGGCGGGCGGACGCCTGCGCGGTGCCCGGGCCCGCGCGATCTCTCGGGACCACCGTGCCGCAGACTGTCCGCAGCGACGACGAGCGAGGACGGTATGCGACGAGAGAGTCTCATCGCGGGGGAGCGGGAGCGCCACGCGGTGCTGCGGGTGCTCGGCGAGCGTGCCGCCGAGGGCAGCCGCCCGGGTGCGCGCCGCGACCGCGCACGGGTCGCCCTGGTGATCGAGGGCGGCGGCATGCGCGGCACGATCTCCGCGGGCATGGCCCTGGCCCTGCACGAGGCCGGCGTCGCCGACGCGTTCGACGCCGTGTACGGAGCGTCCGCGGGCGCCATCACCGGCGCCTGGCTGCTCAGCGGCACGCCGGAACAGCTCACCGGCTGGGCCGAGCCCGCCTACGCGAAGGCCATGATTCGCCCGGCGAACCTCTGGCGCGGCCGGCCCGTCGTCGACGTGCGCAACCTCGTGGAGCACCTGTACCGCGAGGTCGCGCGGATGGACTTCGACGCGATCCTCGCGCACCCCGTCGAGTACCACCCGCTCGCCACGGACACCGAGACCGGCGCCTCCACCGACCTGCGCCCCTGGCTCACCGGCCCCGCCGAACTCCGGCTCGCCCTGCGCGCCAGCGCCGCCCTGCCCTTCCTAGCGGGCCCGCCCGTCGCACTCGGCGGACGGCTCTTCTACGACGCCGGGCTCGCCGAATCCGTCCCCTACCGGACGGCGCTGGCCCAGGGCGCGACCCACGTCCTCGTGCTGCGCTCCCGCACCGCGCCGCCGCCCGGGGCGAACGTCCCGGGCGCCGTGGAGCGGCCCTCGTACGGATCCCGGCTGGTCGCCGCGACCGCGCTGCGCGCCCACCCCAAAGCCCTGCACGACGTGTACTTCGCCCGGGAGCGGCGGCTCCTGGAGGACGACGCCCTGCTCGCGCGCTACGACCTCGCCGAGCAGGAGGGCGCGGCCGTCCTCTCGGTACGGCCCGGGCCCGACGCCCCGCGTGTGGGCCGGCTGACCCGGGACGGCGCCACCCTGCGCGCGGCCCTCGACGCGGGCCGGTCGGCGATGCTGCACCTGCTCGCCCCGCAGGGCTAGTCGGGGACGGTCGGTCGAGAACGCCTCGCCCCGCAGCGGCAGTCGGTCGCACCCGGCCGTGAACTCCGCGTCCGGCGGCGGTAGTCGGGGGCGGTCCGCCGAGACGCCGACGCGCAGGGCGAGCGGGGGTTCGGCGGGGCCGGTGAGTCCGGGGCGACTCCTCGCCCGTAGCGGGTGCGGGTGGCGGTCAGCCGAGGTCGAGCAGCACCTTGCCGACCGCCGCCCCCGTGCGCAGGCGCTCCACCGCGACCGCCAACTGCTCGATGCCGTACCGCTCGTAGGGCAGCGTCAGCGCGCCCGAGGCGAGGTCCGGCAGCAGCCGCAGCACCTCCGGGGCGACCTCGGCGCCACGGCTGATCATGTTGACGGGCAGCAGTGCCACATCGGCGAGGAAGAAGTCCGCGAGATCCAGGACGAGTTCACGGCCCGCGGTGTAGCCGACGAGCGCCGCCCGGCCGCGCGGCGCGACCAGCGAGAGCGCGGAGCGCAGCACCGGGCCGCCCACGGTGTCGATGAGGACGTCCACGGGACCGCCGGCCCGCTCCTCGGACAGCTCGGCGGCGAGCACCGCCTTCGCCGGTGCGGGCACATGGGCCAGCTTCGCCGGGCGGCCCACCACACCGACCACCTCTGCACCGGCCCGCGCGGCGAGCTGCACCGCGACCCCGCCCACCGCGCCGGACGCGCCCGTGACCAGCACCCGCTCGCCGGGCCGCACCCCCGCGATGGGGTGCACGGCGGCCCAGGCGGTACCGACCGGGGAGAAGTACGCGCAGGCCAGGGCCGGATCGGTGCCCTCGGGCATGACCTCGACGGCGGCGTCGGGCACCAGCACGTGCTCCGCCCAGACGCCGTCGCGGCTCAGCCCGATCCCCTCGCCGCGTACCCGCACCAGCGCCCCCTCGGGGTGCGTGCCGGAGACGAGGACGGTGCCGCTGCCCTGGGTGCCGGGCACCGCGGGCAGCGGCGGCAGGATGCCGAACGCGCCGTCGAGGACGTTGAGGTCGAGATGGGCGACGGTCGCCGCCGCCATCCGCACCAGCGTATGACCGGGGAGCGGGGCCGGAACGGGCCGCTCCACGAGCCGCGGCAACCTGCCGAACTCCTCCAGGACCAGGGCGCGCTCCACGGGCGCCGAGGATGCGGATGCCGTCGGTGCCGTGCCGCTCACGTGTAGATGCCCTTCGCTCGTCCGCCGCGTCGCCCTCCCACTGTAACCAGCCGCCCGTGGCCTCGGCCGGGGCCGTGACCTGCGATGGGACAATGACGGCATGACTGGCGCTGAGGAGTTCACCCCCGAGTCGGAACGTGTCATGCGCACTCTGCGCGATCAGATCATCGAGGGGACACGGGCGCCGGGCAGCAAGCTGGTCGAGCGGGAGATCGCCCAGGAGCTGGGGGTGAGCCGGCTCCCGGTGCGGGACGCCCTGCGGGACCTGGCGGGCGAGGGCCTGGTGACGCCGCGCCCGCGGACCTGGGCCGTGGTGCGCGAGTTCACCCCCTCGGACATCGCCGACCTCGGCGAGGTGCGCTCCGCACTGGAGACGCTGGGCTTCCGGCTCGCCGCGCAGCGCCGTACCCGGGCCGGGCTGGCCCGGCTGCGCGCCGATCTCGACGCCGAACTGGACGCGGCGGCACAGGGCGACGGCCCCCGGGCGCGGAACGCGGCGGCCGACTTCCACGAGACGGTCACCGACCTCGCCGACAACGCGCTGCTGAGCGAGCTGAACGGGACGCTGCGCAGCCGGATGCGCTGGCTGCTGGGCCAGCACGACGACTTGGGCGCCGTCGCCGACGAGCACGAGGAGCTGTACCGGGCGATCGAGGCGCGGGACGTGCGGCGCGTCGAGGAACTGACGGAGCGCCACCTGGCCACCAGCGAGGTGGAGGCCGAGGCGCATCAGCGCGGCGGGCCGGTTCAGACGCCGCGGTAGCGCCACAGCGCCGGCATCCGGAGCGCGAGAAGCGCCAGGAACGCGACGAGGATCAGGGCGCTGACGAACGTGGTCGTGGCCACCCCCGTGTACTCGGCCGCGGCGCCGAGGACGAGCGAGGACACCGGCATGACGCCGATGGCCAGTTCCTGCACGCCCAACGCCCGCCCCTGCACGGCCGGTTCGGTCGTCATCAGCAGCAGGGTCGTCTGCAGGACCCCGAACGCGGCGCTGAGCAGGCCGATCCCCGCCATCAGCGCGAACGACACCGCGACCTGGTGCGACAGCGAGAACAGGGCCCACAGGGCCGCCCAGCCCGCCGTGCCGAACACGAACAGGCCACCCTTGAAGGGGAAGTCGCCGAGCGCGGCGATGACCGTCGAGCCGACGAGCCCGCCGACGCCGCTGCAGGTGAGCAGCCACCCCAGACCGTCGGCGTCGAGCCCCAGCGACTCTTGCGCGAACACCGGCATGAACGCCTGGTACACAGGCCACAGCAGCACGTTCGCGGCGAGAGTGACACCCAGGACGCCCGTGGCCAGCCGGTTGCGCAGGATGTGCCGCACACCGCCGACGAGCATGACCCTCAACGACTCCTCGGCGTGCGGGAGTTCGGCGTCGCGTGCCACCCGGGCCCGGCGCAGCGGCCGCAGTGCGAGCAGTGAGAGCCCGTACCAGGCGGCGGAGATCCACAGGGCGGCCGCGGCACCGAAGGCGCTGATCAGCGCGCCGCCCAGGGCCGGACCCAGCACCTGGGTCATGTTCATCGCCATGGCGTTGAGGGCGTTGGCGTTGCTCAGATGGCGGCGCCCGACCAGGGAGAGGACGAGCGCCGAGCGTGCGGGCTGCGAGGGGGACTGCGCGAGACCGATGGCGAGGCCGCCCAGCACCAGGGCCCAGTACGGTACGTGCCCGGACGATTCGAGAGCCGACAGGACGACGGCGGCGCCCAGCGCCCAGCCGCACGCGAGCGTGAGCAAACGTACGCGATCGTGACGATCGGAGAGCACACCGGCCAGCGGTCCGAGCAGCATCGGGGCGAGCCGCACCGCGGTGAAGACCGCGAGCAGGAACTCCGAACCGGTGGTGTCGAAGACGATCCAGCCCAGCACCATCGTCTGGGTCCAGGCCCCGCCGAAGAAGAACACGTTGGAGATCCACAGGGCGCGGAAATCCCGGCTCGCACGCAGCGCCGCGAGCGGGCCCGCCCGGCCGGGCGGGGTGGCCGACGGGGGTGCATCCAGCGAATTCCTGCGCACCGCGACGGTGCTCCTCTCCTGTCGGTGTCCGGCCCGTACGGGTGGCGGGATCAGTAGGTGGTATACCGAATGGCGTCCGGGTCAGGCGCCGACGAAGACGACGTCTCCGGGCACGTCGGCCCGGATCTCCGTGCCGACCTCGCGGGCGAGCAGGTCGTCGAGGCGGTCGAGCGGGCCGATCAGGGCGCGTCCGCCGGCCTCGGCCACCCGTACCGCGGCCTCGACCTTCGGCTGCATCGACCCCTCGGCGAACTGCATGGAGGCCAGGCCCGCGGGGGAGGCGGTGAGGATGTCGCGCTGCTGCGGCGTGCCCCAGTTCTCGCTGACGAAGTCGCCGTCGGTCAGCATGATCAGCATGTCCGCCCGCAGGTCGGCGGCGAGCGCGGCGCTGGCCGCGTCCTTGTCCACCACGGCCTGCATGCCGATCTGGCGGCCGCGCGAGTCGGTGCGCACCGGCACCCCGCCGCCGCCCACGCAGACCACCAGCGTGCCGTGGTCGAGCAGCGTGCTGACCAGCGGAGCCTGCATGATGCGCAGCGGGTGGGGGGACGGCACGACGCGGCGGAAGGCGCCGCCGTCCTTGGCGATCGTCCAGCGGTACTCGGCCGCGGCCTCGGCGGCGTCCTGTGCCGAGTAGGTCGGGCCGATCAGCTTGGTCGGACGCTCGAAGGCCGGGTCGGCCTCGTCGACCTCGGTCGTGGTGACGAGGGCCGCCACCTCGCGCTCGCCGGCCAGGGCGTTGGACAGCTCCTGCTGGATGACGTAGCCGATCATGCCCTGGGTCTCGGCGCCGAGGATGTCCAGCGGATACGCCGCCACGTCCTGGTAGGCGAGGTTCTGCAGGGCGAGCAGGCCGACCTGCGGGCCGTTGCCGTGCGTGATGACGACCTCGTGCTCGCGGGCCAGACCGGCCAGCGCCTGGCAGGCGCCGCGGACGTTGGCGCGCAGACGGTCGGCCGTCATCGGCTCCCCGCGCCGGGCCAGAGCGTTGCCTCCGAGAGCGACGACGATGCGCATGGTGATGTCCCTTGCTGAGAAGTGCGGGTACAGGTGTTCGCCTACGAGACGCCGAATGGTATACCAAGGTGGGTGTTCCGCAGAGGGCACCGTCGGAAGGGCTCGCACACCGGCGAGGGCGACAGGCTGAAGGAGGGCGTGACGATGAGCCGTGAGGAATCCGCCGCGACACCTACGGTGTCCGCGCTCTCGGCGGACGCCGCACTCCTGGACCGTCTGCGCACGGCGACCGGACAGGGGCGCGTCCACTCGGTCTTCGCCCGCGTCGTCAACCTGCTCACCCCGGACGGCACGCTCGTCACGCTCGCCGCCCGCGACGGCGGCGACGCCCCGCGGACCCTCGTCGTCGACCTGGCCGACTGGACCGGCACCGCCCTGACCGCCGGGCAGCCCGTGACATTCGCGTCCGGAAATCTGACGCTCGGCACCGGGCCCCGCCCCCTGCACGTGACCAGCACCGGCGCACGGCCCTGGCGCGCGACGCCCCCGTCCCTCACCCACCTCGCCCCCGGCGCCCTCGCCCGCATCGCGGACCGACTCGACCGGCTCAACGAGGAGTGGGGGCCCCGGGGCGGCATGCTCGGCCCCGCGCCCGGCGCCGGTCCGCTGGAACAGGCCGTCGCCCGCGCCCTCGACGCCGGACGCACGACACTGCTCACCGCGCTGCGCGACGGCGGGGACGACGCGGAGATCCGGCGGGGCGTCCTCGCCCTGCTCGGGCTCGGCCCCGGGCTCACCCCGGCGGGCGACGACTTCCTCACCGGCCTCACGTTCGTCGCGGCCCTGCCCGGAGCCGTGCCCACCGGACTCGTCCCCGCCGTGCGCTCCGTCCTCGCCGAACACCGCGGACGCACCACCGACGTCTCCCACGCCACCCTGACCGAGGCCGCCGACGGCCGGGTCAGGGCCGAACTCATCGACGTACTGCGGCAGTCGGCCGACGACGGCCCGCGGCCGCGCGCACCGCACGATCCTGTCCGCAGGCTGCTGGCCATCGGCCACACCTCGGGCAGCGACACCCTGTCCGGCCTGGTGGCCGGACTCCACCTGGAAGAAGAACTGCGAGGTTCGCTGTGAGTACCACCACAGCCGTCGTACGGAAGAACACGTACTACGACTCCGTGTCCCTGATGTCCGTCTCGACCAAGGCCAACGCCCTGGAGGGGGTGGAGCAGGCATTCACCGCCATGGGCACCGAGATGAACAAGGGGGTCCTCGACAACCTGGGCCTGCTCACCGACGAGCTGCGGGAGGCCGCCAGCGGCGACCTCATGATCGTCCTCGTCGCCGCCGAGGACGCCGACACGGACGCCCTGCTGACGCAGGTCGAGGAGCTGCTCCAGCGCAAGGCGCCCGCGTCCGCCGGTGCCGGAGCGGTCACCTACCGCACCCTCACCGGCGCAGCCGAGGCGATCGACGGAGCCAACCTCGCGGTCATCGCCGTCAACGGCGCGTACGCGGCCCGCGAAGCCCGCAAGGCCCTCGCCGGCGGCCTGCACGTGATGCTGTTCAGCGACAACGTCTCCGTCGCCGACGAGGTGGCCCTCAAGCAACTCGCCCACGAGAAGGGCCTGTTCATGATGGGCCCGGACTGCGGCACCGCCATCATCAACAACGTCGCCCTGTGCTTCGGCAACAAGGTGCGCCCCGGCTCCGTCGGTATCGTCGCCGCCTCCGGCACCGGATCGCAGGAGGTCTCCGTCCGCGTCCACGCGCTCGGCGGCGGCGTCTCGCAGCTGATCGGCACCGGCGGCCGCGACCTCAGCGAGGAGGTCGGCGGGCTGATGATGACCGACGGGATCCGCGCCCTCGCCGCCGACCCGGCGACCGACGTCATCGTGCTGGTGTCGAAGCCGCCCGCGCCGTCCGTCGAGAAGAAGGTGCTGGCCGAGGCCGCCGCCGCGGGCAAGCCCGTCGTCGTCTACTTCATCGGCGGCTCCGAGGAGGCGGTCACCGCCGCGGGCGCCCACTTCGCCGCCACCAGCCTGGACGCGGCCCGCCAGGCCGTGACCCACGCGGGCGTCGAACCGGCCGTCGCCGCCGAGGAGTTCGACGCCGAGGCAGCGGCCACCGCCGTCGTCGCCCGGCTCGCGGACGGCCAGCGCCACGTGCGCGGCCTGTTCTGCGGCGGCACCCTGTGCGACGAGACGATGTACGCCGTCAAGGACGCGGGCGTCGACGTCCACAGCAACATCCAGAAGGACCCGGCCTTCCGCCTCCCCGCCGACGCGCCCAGCACCGGGCACACCTTCCTCGACTTCGGCGACGACGACTTCACCAACGGCCGCCCGCACCCGATGATCGACCCCGCCCTGCGCCTGGAACGGCTCGTCGAAGAGGCGAAGGACCCGTCCGTCGCCGCGCTCGTCCTGGACTTCGTCCTCGGCTTCGGCTCCCACGAGGACCCGGTCGGCACCACCCTGCCCGCCATCCGGGAGGCGCAGCGCATCGCGGAGGAGGCGGGCCGCCACCTGCCGGTGATCGCCTACGTCCTCGGCACCGACCTGGACACCCCGTCGGTCGCCGCCCAGAGCGCCGCCCTCGAGGCCGCCGGCGTCATCGTCACCCGCAGCTCCACCGAGACGGGCCAGTTCGCCCGCGAGATCGCCCGGAAGGCCAAGTAGCCATGAGCACCCCCGAAGTGACCCCTGCCGAAGCGACCGCCCCCGGGACGGCCACCGGCGCCGCCGCCCTGTTCGGCGCCGACCTGAACGTCGTCAACGTCGGCCTCGCCATGTTCGACACCGACATCGCGGCCCAGGGCGCGCGGGTCACCACCCTCGACTGGACCCCGCCCGGCGGCGGCAGCGTCGAGGCGGCCCGCGCCCTCGACACGCTCGACGAGCCGGCTCTCGTCGCCCGCATCGAGGAGGCCAACGCCGAGGCCGTCGAGCGGATCACCGCCGCCCGCCCGATGCTCGTCGGCTACGGCCGCGCCCTCGACGTCGTCCCCGGCATGACCCCGACGACGATCCTGCACGCGGGCCCGCCCATCACCTGGGACCGCATGAACGGCCCGATGAAGGGCGCGGTCACCGGCGCGCTCGTCTTCGAGGGCCTGGCGAAGGACCTGGCCGAGGCCGCCGAGGTCGCCGCCTCCGGCCGGATCACCTTCAAGCCCTGCCACGAGATGAACGCGGTCGGCTCGATGGCCGGCGTCACCTCCGCGTCGATGTACATGCACATCGTCCGGAACGAGACCCACGGCAACACCGCGTACACCAACCTCTCCGAGCAGATGGCGAAGATTCTGCGGATGGGCGCCAACGACGACTCGGTCGTCGAGCGGCTGATCTGGATGCGGGACGTCTTCGGCCCGATGCTGAAGGAGGCCGTCGAGTTCACCGGCCCCATCGACCTGCGGCTGCTGCTGTCCCAGGCGATCCACATGGGCGACGAGTGCCACAACCGCAACGGCGCGGGCACCCTCCTGCTCTTCCAGGCCCTCGCGCCCGGACTCCTCCAGTCGTCGTTCACGACTGCGCAGAAGAAGGAGGTCTTCGACTTCGTCGCGTCCTCCGACTACTTCTCCGGGCCGACCTGGATGGCCGTGGCGAAGGCCGCCCTCGACGCCGCGAACGGCATCGAGCACTCCACCGTCGTCACCACGATGGCCCGCAACGGCGTCGACTTCGGCATCCGCGTCGCGGGCCTGCCGGGCCAGTGGTTCACCGGTCCCGCGCAGCGCGTGGTCGGCCCCATGTTCGCCGGGTACAAGCCGGAGGACTCCGGCCTCGACATCGGCGACAGCGCCATCACGGAGACCTACGGCTTCGGCGGCTTCGCCATGTCGGCGGCGCCCGCCATCGTCGCCCTCGTCGGCGGCACCGTGGCCGAGGCGATGCAGTACACGCGCGACATGGGCGAGATCACCACGGCGCGGAACCCCAACGTCACCATCCCCGCCCTCGACTTCCAGGGCCTGCCCACCGGCATCGACGTCCGCAAGGTCATCGACACCGGCATCCTGCCGATCATCAACACCGCCATCGCCCACAAGGAAGCGGGCATCGGCATGATCGGCGCGGGCATCACGCACCCGCCGGCCGAGGCCTTCACCAAGGCGGTCTCCGCCCTCGCCGAAGCGTTCGCCGGCTCTTCCTTCTGACGGTCCCGCTGGTCCCGACGCGCGCGAGCGCCCGCCCCGGAAGCCCACACACACGATGAACACACAGCACTCCGCCACGGACCCGGCCAGACAGCCGGACACCGCGGTCCTAGACGCCGAGTACGAGCACAGCCCGGTCCCGGCCGACCGGCGCAAAGGCTTGTGGACGGTCTCGGCCGTCTGGTTCGGATTCCCGATGATCCTGACCAACGCCGTCCCCGGCGGCGTGGTCGTCGCCATGCTGGGCTTCTGGCGCGGGATGGCCGCCATCGCGGTGGCCAACCTGGTCATGCTCGTCTACGTGGGGATCCTCAGCCACCGTGCGGGCTCCACCGGCGAGAGCTTCTCGCTCCAGGCCACGCGCACGTTCGGCCGGGCCGGATACATCGTGGCCGCCGCGTTCCTCGCGACCATCGTGGTCGGCTGGTTCGCGTTCAACACGGGGGCCACCGGCGCCACCCTGCACCAGGCGTTCGGCTGGCACGAGCAACTGGTCGCCGTCCTGGCCGGGCTCGGGTTCATAGCCCTGACCTACCTCGGCATCAAGGCGCTGTCCTGGCTCGGCGCGGTCGCCGCCCCGCTCTTCATCGTCGCGGGCGTGACCGCCCTGGTGGTCGTGGCCAAGGACCACGACCTGGGGGCCGTCTTCTCGTACGAGGGCGTGGGCGGAGCCTCCACCCTCACCTTCGGCGCCGCCGTCTCGACGATCATGGCGACGTTCGCCGACTCCGGCACCATGACCGCCGACTTCACCCGCTGGTCGAAGAACGGCCGGCAGGCCGTCCTCGCGACCGTCAGCGCGTTCCCGGTCGCCAGTGTCGTCGCGCAGGTCACCGGCGGTCTGGTCGTCGCGGCGGGCGCGATCGCCGCGCCGGCCGTCACCGGCGGCGACTTCCTGCCGATCCTGACCGGCGAGCACTCGGGCGTGCTCAACGTGCTGGCCGCGGTGTTCGTCTTCGTCAACCTCGGCTCGGTGTGCAGCCACTGCCTCTACAACGGGGCGCTCGGCTGGTCCCATCTGACCGGCCGCACGATGCGGCTGATGACGGTCGTCCTCGGCCTGGTCGGCACGGTGGCCGCGCTCGCGGGCGTCTGGGACCACTTCCTCGACTGGCTCGTGATCCTCAGCGTCTTCGTCCCGCCGCTGGGCGGGGTCCTGATCGCCGACCAGTTCTTCGCCCGCGGCGGCCGCGGCGCGATGGACCACCGCGCCACGGTGGCCGTGCGGCCCACCGCGTTCGGGGCCTGGGCGATCGGCGCGGGCGCCGCGGCCGTCGCCCACTGGTCGGCGCCGCAGCTCTCCGACGCCGTCACCGGCCTCGTCGTCGCCGTTCTCGCCTACGCCGTGCTCGAACGGTGTGTGCCCGCGTCGGATCAGTGATCGTCCCGCTTCTGTTCGTCCGGGTCCTGCCACGAGTCCTGCCGCGGCTGCGGCGACTGCGGCGGGTTCGGACGCCGGGCCAGGCGGCGCCTGCTCGTCCACAACAGGACGAGCAGGCCGATCACGATCAGTACGCCGACGATGGTGAAGATCCAGGAGGCGCTGCCCGAGGCAGCCAAGGTGCGCATACCACCCTGTACCTCACGACACAGCGATCAATCACTTCAGGTGCACAGGCCACCCGGTTGGGGCTCAGGACCGGCCCCGGCCGCGCCAGGCCCGGTACCGCGCCTGCTGCCGCGCGCTCTCCCCGAGCGCGACGAGCAGCCGCATCCCGTACGTGCGTACGGTCACCGGCAGCCAGAACGAACCCGCGCGGCCGTGCAGCAGGGACCCCTCGGCGAGGCGGTCGAGTTCCCCCGCGACGTCCGGCAGCAGCCGGTCGCCGCAGACCTCGTGGGCGTCCTCGGCGGTGAAGGCGCCGATGAAGACGGAGAGCCGGGCCCACAGCAACCGCTCCGCGGGGCTGCACAGTTCATGGCTGCGGCCCAGCACGGTGCTCAGCGAGTGGTGGTGCGCGGGGCGCCGGTCCGGATCGCAGTCCGGGGGCGCGAGATCGTCCCCGATGTCCAGCGCGTGCTCCAACTCGCCCAGGCTCAGTGAGCCCAGCTTGGCCGCGGCGAGTTCCAGGGCGAGCGGCAGCAGATCGAGGCGCCGGCACAGACTGCGCGCGAGCACGTCGTGGAGCGGGGTGCCGATCAGGCCCGGCGTCACCGCCCGCGCCCGATGCAGGAACAGCTCCATGGCCGCCTCCTCGCTCAGCGGCCCCACGACGAGCAGCCGCTCCGCCGCCGTCCGCAGCGGCACCCGGCTGGTCACCAGGATCCGGACCCCGGGGCACTGCCACAGCAGTTCGGGGACGAGGATCCGGCAGACGTCGGCCAAGTGCTCGGCGTTGTCGAGGACCAGCAGCACCTCCCGGCCGGCGAGGTGGGCCAGCACACCGTCGCGCGCGGGACGTCCGCCGGAGACGTCGAGCCCGACGGCGGCGGCGATCGCGTGCGGCAACAGGGCCGCCTTGCGCAGCGGCGCCAGATCGATCACGTGCGCGCCGTCCCGCGCGGCCGGACGTGCGGCGATCGACCGGGCGAGCCGGGACTTGCCCACGCCGGGCAGTCCGCTGAGGGTGAGATGCCGGCCGTCGGCGAGCAGCGCACCGGCCTCCGCCAGGAGCGTGTCACGCCCCACGAACCCCGGGTCCGAGGTGCTGGCGTTCATGATCGGCTCCCGCCTGTCGTGCGCCGCCGTGGGGGACGTCCTGCCGTGTGCGGGAACGGCGTCGGTCGGGGAGAGGATGCGCGGAGTCCGCAGGATGACCCGTCAGGGGTACGGAAAACAGGGCCGAACGGTACCCGATCGCGGGCCGCCCGTGCGGTTCTGTGCAGAACTGGGGTGTGCCGGTCGGTTTTCTCCCTAGCGTGATCACAGGCCATGTCACAGCAGTCAAGTCCTGGGAGCAGTACCGCTCATGAACGCACGCGCCAGCCGTCGCACCTCGGGCGAACTCCCCGCCGACGCGACCCCCTTCATCGGCCGCCGGCGTGAACTCGCCCGGCTCGCCGACGTGCTCGGCCGCGCCCGGCTCGTCACCCTGACCGGACCCGGCGGCGTCGGCAAGACACGGACCGCCGTGCGCGCCGCCCACCGGGCCGGCCGGGACTTCCCCGACGGCGTGTACATGGTGCACCTGTCGGCGCTGACCGATCCCGCCCTGCTCGCCAACACGGTGGCGTCCGCCCTCGACCTGCCCGAGCAGGCCGCACGGCCCGCGATCGAGGTCGTCGCCGACCACCTGGAGAACAAGGCGGCCCTGCTCGTCCTCGACACCTGTGAACACCTGGTGGACGCGTGCGCGATGCTCTGCGACGCGCTGCTGCCCGCGGCGCCCCGGCTGCGGATCATCGCCACCAGCCGGCAGCCGCTCGACGTGGTGGGGGAGCACGTGCTGCCCGTCCCCCCGATGGAGGTGCCCGACGGTCCGCACGAGAGCGGCGCGAGCGCGCCGTGCGACGCGCTGCTGCTGTTCGCCGACCGGGCCGGGGCGGCGGTCGCCGGGTTCACCGTGAACGACGACAACCGCGCCGAGGTCCTCGCCCTGTGCCGGCGCCTCGACGGCATACCGCTCGCCATCGAACTGGCCGTCTCCCGGCTGCGCGTGCTGTCCCTCGAGGAGATGCTCGGCCGCCTCGACGACCGCTTCCGCATCCTCACGGGCGGCAGGCGCACCTCCGTCCCACGCCACCAGACCCTGCGCACGGCGATCGCCTGGAGCCACGATCTCTCCACCGACCAGGAGCGGGTGCTCTGGGCCCGGCTGTCCGTTTTCGCGGGCGAACTGAGCCTCGCGGCGGCCGAGGAGGTCTGCTCCGACGACCGGATCCTGCCGCCCGAGGCCGTCCTCGACGCGCTCATCGGCCTCGTGGAGAAGTCCGTCGTGCTGCGGGTGGAGACCCCGGACGGCACCCGCTACCGGATGCTCGACACCATCCGCGAGTTCGGCCGGGGCCAGCTCCTCGGGACCGGCGAGGAGGAGCGCACCCGCGCCCGCCACCTCGCGTACTTCCTCGGCACGGCCCGCGACTTCGACGCGCGGTGGACGACCGACGCCCAACTGCCGCTGCTGCGCGCCCTCGTGCACGACCAGGCCAATCTGCGCGCCGCCCTGGAGTACTGCGCCTCCCCGCAGGGCCTGGCCTGCGACGGCCTGGAACTCGCGACCGCCCTGTCGGGCTACTGGCACTGCACGGGACTGCTCACCGAGGGCCGGTACTGGCTGCGCCGAGCCCTGGACGGCTGCCCCGGCGACAGTCCCACCCGCGTCAAGGCCCTCTGGCTGAAGAGCTGGTACATGGACCTCCAGGGCGAGCGCGGCAACAACGAGGTCCTGCTCATCGAGGCCGAGGAGACGGCCGCCCGGATCGGCGACCAGCGGGGCCGGGCCTGGACGCTCGCCTTCCAGGCCCACCGCCGCTACTTCGCGGGTCGCTTCGAGGGGTGCGCCGACGACTTCGACGAGGCGCGGTCGCGGATGTCGGGCCTCGGCGACGAGCAGGGCCTGCTCATGCTCGGCTTCTACGCGGGCTTCATGCTGATCCTCAGCGGGGACCTGGACAAGGGCATCGCGTGGTGCGACGACTCCCTCGCCCGCAACGCCGGGCACCCGCGCGAGAAGTGGGCCCGCAGCTGGGCCCTGTGGGTCAAGAGCGTCGGACTGTGGCTGCGGGGTGACAAGGAGGGCCGGGACGCCTCGGTCGACTGCGCCCGCGAGGGCATCCGCTGCAAGGCCGCCCTGCACGACGTGATGGGCCTCGCCCACTTCCTGGAAGGGCTCGCCTGGCACGCGGCCGGCCTGCGCCACTTCGAGCGGGTCGCCGTCCTCCAGGGCGCCGCCGACGCGCTGTGGCGCCGGGCCGCGAAGGAGGCCCGGTTCGCCATCCCCGTACTCCACGAACTCCACGACGCGGCGGCCCGGGAGGCCCGCGAGGCGCTGGGCGCCGACGGCTACCACGAGTCGTTCACCGAGGGCGGGAAGCTCTCTCCGGAGGCCGCCGTGGACGCGGCGCTGCGGCAGAGCACCGCGGAGGCCCCCGCGGTCCCGGCCCAGCGGCCGGGCCCCGCCGAGGGGCTCACCCCGCGCGAGCGCCAGGTCGCCGCGCTGGTCAGCGAGGGCCTGACCAACAAGGAGATCGCCGCGAAGCTCGTGGTGTCCAAACGGACGGTCGACTCCCACGTCGAGCACATCCTCACCAAGCTGGGCTTCGGCTCCCGGTCGCAGATCGCGGCCATGCACGGAGCGGGCGGCCACCGGCCCTGAACCGCGCGATCCGCGGCCGGTCTACCCCCGGGCCGCATCAAGATCTACGGTGACGGAGTACCGCACGACCTGGACCGATACCCGGCCGCGGCCGGTGAGTTCGCCGTCCGCGCCCGCCTCCTGGCATCCCTCCGGGGCGCGCGGTCCGCACCTTCGCCACGCCCCGACCGATGGAGAGCTCCAGGTGTCCACCCCAGCCCCCGGCGTCGCACGCGACGCCGCCACCCGCATCGCCTCCGCCGAGGTGCTCGTCGCCTCGCCCGGACGCAACTTCGTGACGCTGCGCCTGACCACCGAGGACGGCGTCGTCGGACTCGGCGACGCGACCGTCAACGGCCGCGAACTGGCCGTCGCCTCCTACCTCGACGACCATGTCACCCCGTTGCTCATCGGACGCGACGCCCACGCGATCGAGGACACCTGGCAGTACCTCTACCGGGGCGCGTACTGGCGGCGCGGGCCCATCACCATGGCGGCGATCGCTGCCGTCGACACGGCGCTGTGGGACATCAAGGCCAAACTGGCGGGGCTGCCCCTCTACCAGTTGCTCGGCGGCCGCAGCCGGCGCGGCTGCCTGGCCTACGGGCACGCCAGCGGCGCCGACCTGGAGGAACTGTTCGACTCCATACGCGACCACCTCGACCAGGGCTACCGTGCCATCCGCGTGCAGAGCGGCATCCCGGGACTCGGCTCCGTCTACGGCGTCGCCTCCAGCGCCAACGCCGCGGTCGGCGAGACCGGCGCCACCTCCCGCTACGACCACGAGCCCGCCCGCCGAGCGAACCGGCCGGTGGAGGAGGAGTGGGACACCCGCGCCTACCTGCGGCACGCCCCCAGGGTCTTCGAGGCGGTCCGCGCCGAGTTCGGCCCGGAACTGCCCCTCCTGCACGACGCCCACCACCGCCTGACCCCCATCCAGGCGGCCCGGCTCGGCAAGGACCTGGAGCCCTACGACCTGTTCTGGCTGGAGGACGTCACCCCGGCGGAGAACGCCACGATGCTGCGCCGCGTCCGCGAGCACACCACGACACCGCTGGCGATCGGCGAGGTCTTCAACACCATCTGGGACTACCGCGAGCTGTTCGAGGAACAGCTCATCGACTACGTCCGCTCGCCCGTCACCCACGCCGGAGGCATCACCGCGCTGCGGCGGATCCTCGACTACGCCGCCGTCTACCAGATCAAGTCGGGCGTGCACGGACCCACGGACATCTCCCCGGTCGGCCTCGCGGCCGCCCTGCACCTGGGCGTCGCCATCCCCAACTTCGGGATCCAGGAGTACATGAAGCACTCCCGCGCCACCGACGAGGTCTTCCGGCCCGCCTACGCGTTCACCGACGGCCTGCTCACCCCCGGCGAGGAGCCCGGCCTCGGTGTCGACTACGACGACGAGGCGGCCCGGGCCCACCCCTACGCCCCCGCCTACCTCCCCGTGAACCGGCTCCAGCTGGACGGATCCCTGCACGACTGGTGACCGTCGGCAGGAGTGCCTGCCCGGGAGCCCGGGAAGGCGGGAGGGGACAGGCGGACCACCTCGCACCATGCGACCTCAGGAGGAAGCCTCACCATGAGCGCTTTCGACATGCCCCAAGTGGGACGGACGACCTGTTCGCAGGCGCGGGCCGAGACCAGCGCCGCCGTCCGGCCGCTGTGCGCGGCGGTTCCGTGGCGGCTGGCCCGCAGGCTGTCCGAGGACGCGATGCTGGTGGCCGACGAACTGGTCTCCAACGCGCTGCGGCACGGGGACGGCATGACCCGCTTCAGCGCCTGCGTCCACGACCGCGACCTGGTGATCCGGGTCCGCGACCGCAGCGCCCACCTCCCGGGCGACCAGCCGCACGATCCGACGCGGCCCGGCGGCTTCGGCTGGCTGATGATCCAGCACCTGTCCCGGCGCGTCAGCATCGACCGGCACGACGACGGCAAGACCATCACCGCGGTCCTGGCCGGAGTCCGGGCGGACGAAGGAGTGCCCGCCAGGAGTTGAGCGGGCATCCGGGGGCAACTGGATGTCATGGCTACTGGATCGGTCACCACACAAGGTCTCGGACACGCCCGGCGCGCGGCGAACAGCCCGGCGGTCGCGATGGCGGCCCGCGCGGGCTTCGTCGCCCGCGGGATCATCTACGTACTGATCGGCCTGCTGGCCCTGCGCATCGCCTTCGCCGACGGCGGCGGCGAACAGGCGGACCGCGGCGGAGCCGTGGCGGAGATAGCCGACAAGCCGTTCGGCACGGTCCTGCTGTGGCTGCTCGGCGCGGCCCTGGCCGGAATGGCCCTGTGGCGACTGTCCGAGGCGGCGTTCGGCCAGGCGGGCACCGACGGGAAGAAGGCCGGCAAGCGGGCGATGGCCGCCGGCCGTTTCGTCTTCTACGGGTTCGTCTCGTACTCCGTGCTGTCCTTCGCCGCCGGAGACAAGTCGAGCGGCAGCGGCGGGTCCGACAAGAGCTCCAAGGACGTCACCGCGACGGCCCTGGACTGGCCGCAGGGCCAGTGGATCGTGGCCGCCGCCGGTGTCGGAGTGGCCGCCGCGGGTCTGTGGATCGCCGTACGGGCCGTCCTGCGCAAGTTCCACAAGCACCTGAAGATGTCCGAGCTGTCGGGCCGGACCCGCAAGGCCGTCGACTTCTTCGGGGTGTTCGGCGGCGCGTCCCGCGGCCTCGTCTTCGCCGTCGCGGGCGGGTTCGCCGTCGCCGCCGCCGTCCAGCACGAGCCGGGCCGGGCCAAGGGCATGGACGACACCCTGCGCGCCTTCACCGACACCCCGGCCGGCCCCTGGCTGCTCGTGCTGGTCTCCGTCGGCCTCGCCGCCTTCGGGATCTTCTCCTGGGCGAACGCCCGCTGGCGCAAGGTGTGACGCCGACGCCGACAGCCGCGCGTCAGCCCGGCACGGCGGCCGACGCGACGTACGGCTTGCACACCGTCCCGTCGTAGTCGGTGGCGATCTCCAGCAGGCCGGTGCCGTCCGCCGAGGGCAGCAGCGCGGAGCTGTAGTTGGGGCAGTAGTCGACGGTCGTGGACGTCACCGACACCGGGGCCTGGATCTCCCGCCAGGTCCCGGCGCCGCCCGCGTCGTTGACCCAGACGGTGCTGCCGCTGCCGGTGGCGCGGGACCCGTCGGCGTTGTACATCACCTGGCCGACGAGGAAGAGCCGGCCGTTCGCACTGCCCGCCAGCGGTGACCAGCCGACGGTCGGGGCGTGCTTGAAGTACTTGCCGTCCGGCGTCTCGGGGCGGAAGCCGAGGTGGGCGGGGTCGCCCCAGTTCCACCCGTCGGACGAGGTGCGGTAGTGCACGACGCACGCGTACTGGCCGCTCGCCGCGCAGATCTCGTAACTCATGAAGTACGAGCCGTCGCCGAGCCGCCGCACCACGGCCATGCCGGGCCGGTCCGATGCCAGGGTGCTCGCGATCGTGTCGTGGTGGCCGGTCCACGTGACGCCGTCGGAGGTGCGGGCCGCGACCAGCTTCTGGCTGTGCACCCCGTCGGTCTCGTCGGAGTAGTGGCACACGAGGTTGCCGTCGGCGTCGACGGAGAACTCCGGTTCCCACAGGCCCTTGTCGTTCGCGGCCGTGGCCACGGTGGACAGATAGCTCCACGTGCGGCCGATGTCGTTGCTCCGGAAGACCCGGATCGCCATGCGGCGCCCGGGTTCGTCCTGGCCGACCGAGGACGCCCAGAGCAGGGTGCCGGCCGGCAGATCACCCACGGCGCCGGGCAGTTCGAAGAGGGTGGAGCAGCACAGGCCCTGGCCGCCGGCCGCCTCCGGGTCACCGACCGTGCCGACCTGGGTGAAGGTCTTCCCGCCGTCGGTGCTCTCGTGGATCGCGCCGAGACCGTCGTTGCCGGAGAACGTCACCACGGACGCGAGCACGCGCCCGTCGGCGGCGCCGCTGTGCGCCAGGCGCACGGCTCGCGGATACAGGCCGGTCCCGTCGCGCAGCGGCGTGCCGGTCGCCGCGTGCGCCGCCGTCGTCGGCGGTGCGACCAGGGCGATCAGCAGACCGAGCAGCAGCGCGACGAGCAGGGACGGACCGGCCGTGGGCCGGTCCGTCCTGGGTGGGGCGAGCATGCGTGACCGGGACGTCATCGGGCCTCCTGCGAGCCGTGGGGGGAGGGGTGCATGGCGCGGTGGGGGTGCGGGGGACGAACGGGACCCGTGGGGACACGAGTCGATTTACATCGTTGTACTCAGCCGCTGAAGCGCCGTCAAGAGGCCCTGGATCCCACGATCACAGGAAGTGCTGGATCGCCCTGGTCGTCTTCTCCGCGGCACGGAAGGCCACCGGCCGGTCGGCCCAGCGGTCGGGCTGCACGCGCATGCTGTGCGAGACGTCCTGCTCGTAGTCGGCGTCGAGGGCGGCGGTGAAGGGCTCGTCCAGGACGGCGAGCATGACCTCCTCGTCGTGGTCCATGGAGCGCCGGTTGAGGTTCGTGGAGCCGACCAGCGACGCGATCCCGTCGATCGTGACGACCTTGCAGTGCAGCATCGTCCGCTGGTACTCGCGTACGACGACCCCGCACTCCAGGAGCCGTGCGTAGTGGTGGCGGCCGGCGATCCGGCTCACCTGCTTGTCCGTGTGCGGGCCGGGCACGAGCAGTTCGACCTCGACACCCCGCCGGGCCGCCTCGCAGAGCAGATCCACGAAGTAGACGTCGGGCGAGAAGTAGGCGGTGGCCAGGCGCAGCCGGGTCTGCGCGGACTGGATCACCACGCGCAGCAGGGTCTGCATGTCCTGCCAGCCGATGCTCGCCGAGCCGCGTACGACCTGGACGATGGCGTCGCCGCTCGGCTCGTGGTCGACGAAGCGGTCGCGCTCGTCGAAGAGCTCGTCGTGGCACTCGGCCCAGTTCTGGGCGAAGGCCGCGCAGATCCCGTCGACGGCCGGGCCGCTGATCCGCACATGGGTGTCGCGCCACTCACTCGGGTCACGGGCGTCGCCGCACCACTCCTCGGCGATGCCGACGCCGCCGGTGAACGCCGTCGTCTCGTCGACGACCAGCACCTTGCGGTGGCACCGGTGGTTCTGCTTGAAGGGGGAGAGCAGCAGCGGCTTGCGGAACCAGGCGACCTCGACCCCGGACTCGTCCATGAGGGCGAGCAGCTCGTTCTCGATGGTGCGGCTGCCGAAACCGTCGAGCAGCAGCCGCACCCGGACACCGGCGCGGGCGCGGTCGGCGAGGGCGCGCGCGAACTCGCGGGCTATCTCGCCCCGCCAGTACACGAAGGTCATCATGTCGATCGTGTGCTGTGCCCCGCGCACGGCGTCCAGCATGGCGGGGAAGATCTCGTCGCCGTTGCGCAACGGAGTCAGCGCATTGCCCTCGGTGGCGGCGATGCCGATGAGGCGCTCGAGGCGCCGCCGCAGACGCTGCCGGGCGTCGTGGGCGGGGGCGTCGGTGTCTGCGGCGGGACTCACGGGGGCCGTGATGCTCGCGGTCAAGGGATGCTCCGGGGATCGGGGACAGTGGCACGACATCCACTGCCCCGTCACGACTCCTTCACGCGCATTCCGGTGACCGATTGCTGGTCAGGGCCTTGCGGGGGTCAGCAGCCGAGGTTGCCGCCCGGCTCGACCCCCAGGATCTGCGTGAACTTCTCGTAGCTGTCGATGCGGCTCTGGACCTGCGCGGGGTTGCCGCCGTCGCACTCGATGCTGCCGTTGATGCTGCGGATGGTCTCGCCGAACCCGGCGCCGTTCACGATCGCGTTGTGCGGGGTCATCGTCCCCGGCCCGGTCTGCGTGTTCCAGTACCAGAGTCCGGTCTTCCAGGCGACGGCCGCGTCGTTCTGGACCAGGTCGGGGTTGTTGAGCAGGTCGATGCCCAGGGCGTCGCCCGCCGCCTTGTAGTTGAAGTTCCAGCTGAGCTGGATCGGGCCGCGGCCGTAGTACTTGTCGGTGCCCGCCGGGCAGCCGTAGGACTGCGAGGCGTCGCAGTAGTGCGGGTAGTTGGCGGTGTTCTGCTCGACGACGTAGACCAGGCCGCCGGTCTCGTGGCTGACGTTGGCGAGGAAGGCGGCGGCCTCCTGCTTGCGGACGGTGTCGCTGCCGGTCCCGCTGAATCCCGGGTACGCGTCGAGCGCGGCGGTGAGCCCGGAGTAGGTGTAGAAGGAGTTCCGGCCCGGGAACATCTGGTCGAACTGGGCCTCGCTGACGACGAACTCCGCCTGCGCGGAAGTTTCTTGGGCGGGCCGGTCGGCCGGCTTCTCGGCGAAGGCCGGACCGGTCAGGGTCAGTGCGGTGAGGGTCGCGGCCGAACCGGCGGCGGTCAGCAGGGCGAGGATGCGATGGCGCATGCGTGCGCTCCCAAGGGCGAGAGGTGTGGGGGGTGTGCCGTGCCGCGCCGCTCGTGGGCGGCGCGGCCGGAGGGGTGAAGCCGTGGTGCCGGGGGCCGTGACGTGCCCGTCAGGGGGCCCGTCGTGGGGGACGGCCCGCGGCACCACGGAGGCGGGGGAGTGGGGTCAGCCGCCGACGTTCACGTCGATGCAGGAGTAGAACGCGTTGGTGGTGTCGGCGATGTTCCAGACGGCCAGCACCTTTTGATGCCCCGTCAGCGAACCGAAGTCGACCTGGTGGGTGACGGTCGCGCCCGGCTTGGCACCGTTGTCATTGAACTCGGCGATCTCCTGGCCGCCGACGAAGTACTGCCAGGTGCTCGTCGCGTGCTGCGCGGTGAGCTTCCACTCGAACGTCGCGTTGCTCTGCACCGGGGTGGCGACCCAGGCCTTGGAGTCGTCGTCCAGTTCCGCGAAGCGGCTGTTGCCGCCGCTGCAGCTGGTGAGCCCCTTGGGGCCCTCGACGCTCTGCGGCTCGTAGGTGATGTCGCCGCAGGACACCGTGCCGGCCGCGCACTGCGCCTGCCGGCTGGGCGGTGAGTTGATGTAGCCGTGAGCGCTCGCCGTACCCGTGGGGAGGGTGAGGGCCAGAGCCGGGGCCAGAGCCGCGCCGATGAGGGCGGCCGTCTTCTTTCGGGCGTGCATGCCTACTCCTTCACTGCAGGTCTCCCGGGGTGTGCGTGATGTGGGGACGCACGCCCGGGACGGCCTCTCGAGGGTGGGGCCAAGAGGCGCGAAGGGACATGGAGATCAGCCCTGCACAGCAGGGCCGACTCCCGTAAGCGGAACGGCCGTTGACGCTTGGCCTAGACCATACAAGTGGCTGTGTTCCTGTCAAGGTCGAGTCGGCCCGGGAGGCACCCGCGGGGCCGCGACGCACAGTGCCCCCAGCCGCGGCGGAGCGGCGTGGGGGCACTGAGGGAAAGGCCACGTGAACTGGGGGGACGGGGCGAGGCCCCGGGGTGGGACGGTCAGGTTCGCGGGAGCTTGGCGGCCGTCTCCAGGTAGAAGGCGTCGATGCTGCGGACCGCCGCCTCGAAATCCTCCAGATTGACCGGCTTCGTCACATACGCGTTGGCGTGCTGGTGGTAGGCGTCGCTGACGTCGTCGGGGGCGGCGGACGTGGTCAGCACGACCACCGGGACGGCGCGCAGGGCGGCGTCGTCCTTGAGGATGCGCAGCAGCTCCCGCCCGTTCATCCGCGGCATGTTGAGGTCCAGCACGATGAGGTCCGGAAGCGACGTCTCCGGATCGCGCAGATACTCCAGGGCCTCCAGCCCGTCGGCGACCTGCGTGAGGTTGCGCGTGCTGTGCTGGGCGAGGGCGTCCTGGATCAGCAGGGCGTCGGCGAGGTCGTCCTCGACGAGCAGGACGTCGTAGGAGCGAGGAGCAGCGATCATGGTGTGGTACTCCGGGGGACGAGTGGGGGGCACGGGCGGGCTTCATGGGTGATGAGCCCGGGCCAGCGGCGGCGCGCCCCCTGACGGCTGAGGTGTGTCGCTTCGCCGATCTGAGGGTATCCGGCGCCTGCGGCGGCGGCGTCACGGGCCGCCTCGCTCTCCAGCTCGCTCACCGCGTGCTGGAGATGGGTCAGGACGCGGAGGCGTCGGAGTGCGTTGTGGGGGGCTTCACCGTGGAGATCGCTGTCCGGGGGGTACTCGGCCTGCGGGACGAGGTCGGCGACGAGGTCCTGGACCGCCTGGACGGCCAGTTCCTCGAAGGTTCGGCTTCCAGGGAGAAGTGACGGATCATTTCCTGGCATGCCCGAACCGTACCCTCAGGGAATACCGACGACAACAAGTGTTGTCATGTGCCGTATCGTATCGACGCCGCTGCTGTCGGCGGCAGGCCTCGTGACGGTCGAAGGAGCACAAAAGCATGGACGTGGGCGGAGGCCGGCGCGGGCCGGAGGGCATAGCCCGGTGGACGACGCGGCGCTGGCTGACGACAGGGGTCGCCGCGAGCGCCGCCGTGCTGCTGTTCCTCGGATCGCTGGGCGCGTGGGCGCTGGGCACCACGTCGCGGCTGACCGACGAGGTCGTCCTGTACCGCTCCCCGGCGCTGATCAACGCGGTGCGCCTGGAGGCGGCCCTGGTCAACCAGGAGACCGGAGTCCGCGGCTACGGGCTCACCGGCCGCCGCGACTTCCTCACCCCGTACACGCAGGGCAGGGCGGACGAGAAGACCGCGCTGAAGACGCTGGACCGGCTCGTCGCCGGGTCGGGTGAGGCCGAGAAGGACCTGCGCGCGGTGCGGACCGCCGTCGAGTCCTGGCAGCGGCAGGTGGCACAGCCGGTCGCCGCGGCGACCGGCGGCGACGCCGTCCGGAGCGCCTCGGCGCGGGCCGGCGACGGCAAGCGGCTCTTCGACTCCGTGCGGACCTCGCTCTCCCGGCAGCAGGACCACCTGCGGGCCGCCCGGGTGCGCGCGGGCGACGACCTCGACGCGGCGCAGCGCCTGCGCAACGGCGTGTTCGTCGCCATCGCCGCCGTCATCGCCGTCCTGATGTGCATCATCTTCTACGGGCTGCGGCGCGGCGTGACCGGCCCGCTGGCCCACCTCGGCGCCGCGGCACGGGACGTGGGCCGTGGCCGGTTCGACCGGCAGGTCACCGCGACCGGCCCCGCCGATCTGCAGCAGCTGGCCCGCGACGTCGACGGGATGCGGGAGCGGCTGGTGGAGGAGCTGGCCCGCAGCGAGGAGGCCCGCACGCTCCTCGACCAGCAGGCCGAGGACCTGAAGCGCTCGAACGCGGAGCTGGAGCAGTTCGCGTACGTGGCCTCGCACGACCTCCAGGAACCGCTGCGGAAGATCTCCAGCTTCACGCAGCTGCTCCAGCGGCGCTACGGCGACAAGCTGGACGAGCGGGCGGACCAGTACATCGCCTTCGCCGTCGACGGCGCCAACCGCATGCAGGTCCTCATCAACGACCTGCTGATGTTCTCCCGCGTGGGACGCGTCCACGATCAGCGGTCCGTGTCGCTCGAGGACTCCCTGAACGGGGCGATCGACGGGCTCAGCGTCGCCGTGGAGGAGTCGGGCGCGCGCATCGAGCACGACGAGCTGCCGACCGTGCACGGCGACGCCGGCCAGCTCGGTCTGCTGTGGCAGAACCTGCTGTCCAACGCCATCAAGTTCCGGGCCCCCGAGCGCCCTCCGCACATCCGCGTGAGCGTGCGCGAGGAGGACGGCATGTGGCACTTCACCGTGCGGGACAACGGCATCGGCATCGCCCCCGAGTTCCGCGAGAAGGTCTTCGTGATCTTCCAGCGGCTGCACACCCGCGAGGCCTACCCGGGCACCGGCATCGGCCTCGCGATGTGCAAGAAGACCGTCGAGTTCCACGGAGGCACCATCACCGTCGACCCGGTCGACGGCGACGGCACCTCGATCAGCTTCACGTTCCCCCTCCAACCGTCCGCCGCGGCGGCCGACAGTGAAGGATCGCTGCTGTCATGACAGCGCTCGATGGGACGTCCGCACCCTGCCGGATCCTGCTGGTGGAGGATGACGCCGGAGACGCCCTGCTCGTCGAGGAACTGCTGCTCGACACCGACATCGACCATGTTCTGGTGCACTGCCGCACCCTGGGGGAGGCCCGCGAGACGCTCGCCGCGCGGCGCAGCGACTGCGTGCTGCTCGACCTGCATCTGCCCGACGCCTCCGGGGTCGGCGCCGTCGCCGAGCTGCTCGACGCCGCCGGGGACGCGGCCGTCATCGTGCTGACCGGTCTGGCGGAGTCCCAGGCCGGCGTCGAAGCGCTCGCCGCCGGCGCCCAGGACTACCTGGTCAAGGGCAAGGTGGAGCCCGACCTGCTGCAGCGGGCCGTGCGCTACGCCCTGCACCGCAAGCAGGCCGAGCGGGCCAACGCCAATCTGCAGGCGGGCAAGTTGCGCGCCGAGGAGAACGCCCGCCTGGAGCGCGGCCTGCTGCCGGCCCCCATGCTGTCGTCCGGCGACGTCGTCGCCACCAGCCGCTATTTCCCCGGCCGCCAGCAGGCGCTGCTCGGCGGCGACTTCCTCGATGTCGTGGAGACCGCCGACGGACAGGTGCACGCCGTCATCGGCGACGTCAGCGGGCACGGCCCGGACGCCGCGGCGCTCGGCGTGTGCCTGCGGATCGCCTGGCGCTCCCTGACGCTGGGCGGCCACCGCGGCGGGGCGCTCCTGGAACTCCTGGAGCAGATGCACATCGCCGAACGCAGCAGCACCGACCTGTTCACGACCTGCACCCTGGTGACCGTGGACCGGAGCACGGGCACCGCCTCCCTCCACCTGGCCGGTCACCACGCGCCGCTGCTGACGTCCCACGGACACTCACGGGAACTCGGCATCGAGCACGGAGTGGCCCTGGGCATCGCCCCCGGGCTGCACAAGTGGCCGGTCACCACCGTCCGGCTGCCGCCCTCCGGCTCGCTGCTCCTCTACACGGACGGCCTGGTCGAGGGGCATGTCGACGCCAGCGCCGAGCGGCTCGGCGTCGACCGGCTGCTGGCCATCATGGACGCGTGCGCGGACTCCGACGCGGGCGCGCACCTGGACCGCATCCTCGAAGAGGTCCAGGTCCGCAACGCCGGCCGGCACACCGACGACCTCGCGGTCCTGCGGCTCGACTGGGCCGGGCTGCCGGTGATGCCGCCCCAGCGCACCCGGGCCGGAGTGCGCTGACCTCCCTCCCGCCCCTTTCGTTTCGGTTCCGCCTGATCCGTCTGGAATCCGTCCCTCGCGGCCCGCCCGGGACGCGGACGGCGCCCGCAGGCAGCATCATCGGGAGAGCGGGGGCGACGCGCCTGCGCACGCTCCGGGCGGAGGGAGTGAGCCCCATGGAGAAGGCCGCGGCCCAGGGGACCCTGCGGAGCAGGGCGGTGCGCACGGCCGCCTTCGTCGGGGCCGTGCTCGCCACGATCTGCGTCATCGTGACGGCGAGCCTGCGGGGCACCCTGCTCTCGCCGGGCTTCTACGCCTCGGCCCTCGACCGGGAGCACGCCTACGACCGGCTGTACGACCAGGTCCTCGTCGATCCGCGCACGGCGCCGGCGACCCGGCAGCTCCTCGCCCAGCTGCCGGTCCCCGAGGCGCAGGTGACCTCCAACATCAAACTGGTGCTGCCGCCCGACACCGTCCGCGCCCTGGTCCGGCAGCGGATCGACGCCACCGTCGGCTACCTCGACGGCAGCCGCTCCACCCTCGACCTCACCGTCGACCTGCGGCCGGTGCTGGCCAATCTCGACCAGCTCGCCCAGATCTACCTGGGCGACCTCGTGGCCGGCGTGCAGAACCGCTCCGAGCCGGACTTCGAGCGGTTCTCCGCCGACGTCTCGGACGCCCTGCGCGAACTCGCCGCGGGCCGCGCGCCCCAGGGCGTGCCCCGGCTGTCGCTCACCGAGAGCCAGGCGGCGGCGGTGACCACCGCGCTCCTGGCCGTCGCGCCGGCGGACCAGCGGGCCGCCCTGCGCGGCGAGGTGGAGACCGCGCTCGCCGACGGCGACGTGGCCACCGCGCTGGCGGCCGTCGCCGCGTCCGCCAGGACCGACCGCTCCGGCTCGGCCGTCCGCCGGGTCCAGGAGAGTCTGGACGGCGGCACCTGGGACCCCGCCACGGTGCTCGCCGCGTCCGGCAACGATCTGCGGGCCGTGCACGACATCCGCCCCTACACCTCCGTGGGGCTCGGCGTGGTGGAGGCGCTGGCGGCTGCGGTGCTCGCGCTGTGCCTGGTCGCGCTCTGGATCACCGGCCCGGCGCGCCCGGGCCGCAGGCTCATGGCACTGGCCCTGCCGCTGCTCGGGGGCGCCGCCCTGGTCGCCGCCGCCGTCGGCGTCTGGGAACTGCTCGGCGACGGGCGGCTCGTCAGCCCGTCCGCGTCCTGGCCGCCGTCCCTGAACCGGCTCGTCGACGACGTGCAGGACCGCGCCCACGGCATGCTGCTCGACACCGTCCTCCTGACGGTCCTGGTCGCCGTGGCCGCCGCCGCGCTGCTCGCCGTCACCGGGCGCCTGCTCGACCGGCGCCGTACGGACGGCGGCGCGCCCTGGCGGGCCCCCGCGATCGGGCTCGGCGCGGCCGCGCTCGCCGTGGCGGGCATCGTCGTGACCCCGCTGCTGACCGCCGCGTCCGCCCCGCGGCTGTGCCAGGGCAGCGCCGAGCTGTGCGACCGCCCCTACGACGAGGTGGCCCAGCTGACGGCGCACAACGCGATGTCGACCACCGTCGACCGCTTCATCGGGCCGCTCCAGGACCCGGACATCACCGCTCAGCTGAACGACGGCGTACGCGCCCTGCAACTCGACACCTACCGCTGGGAACGGCCCGAGGAGATCACCGCGCGTCTCGACGAGTCCGACTTCACGGCCGAGCAGAAGCAGCTCGTGCAGCGGGCCGTCAACACGATCAACCCGCCCCGCGAAGGACTGTGGCTGTGCCACGCCGTGTGCCGGGCGGGGGCCGTCGCGCTCGTCCCGGAACTGCGGGAGATCGGCGCGTGGATGCGGCAGCACCCCACGGAGGTCGTCACCTTCATCGTGCAGGACGAGATCAGCGCGAGCGACACCGAGCAGGCCTTCCACGAGGCGGGCCTCGACCCGCTGCTGTTCACCCCCGACGCCGACCCCGACCATCCCTGGCCGACCCTCGGGGAGATGGTCGACAGCGGCCGGCGGCTCGTCGTGTTCGCCGAGGACGCCGACGGCCCGGCCCCCTGGTACCGGAACTTCTACCGGTACGGCATGGAGACCCCGTTCGCGTTCCGCTCCCCGGACCGGATGAACTGCTCCCCGCACCGCGGGGGCACCGACGGGCGACTGTTCCTGCTGAACCACTTCATCACCGACAACGGCGGCAGCCGTCTGGACGCGGGCACGGTCAACACCCGCCGGTTCGTCCTCGACCGGGTCCACCGGTGCGAGCGCGAGCGCGGCCACCCGGTCACGTTCGTCGCCGTCGACTACGCCACGATCGGCGACGCGGCCGGAGCCGTCCGCGCGCTCAACGAGGAGCGCTCCGCGAACTGACCCTGCCCGCCCCCCCCGGACGGCCCGCTTCCGTATCCCGTGACCCGGCCACGGCGTACGCGCTGGTGACAGGGGAACCCGGGTGGGACCCGACAGCCGAACCGAGGAGTGGGTCCATGGAACGCGTCCATGTCTTTCTGGCCAGACACTTCTGGGCACAGCTTCTGCTGGGCGTGCTCGCGGGGGCCGTGCTCGTCCAACTGCTCTACCCGCAGGGCTCCTTCGGCGCCGTCCTGATCCGCACCGCGGTCACGTCCGTCGGAGGCGTCTGCGTCGCGCTGGTGATGCGGCGCAAGGAGCGGCGGGCCGCCGGAAGCACGGACGGCCTGGTCTCCCTCGACCGGCGGCTGCGCACCGGCGACGTCCCCTCGGACCCCGCCGAGCGGCAGGCCATGGGGCGGCTGGTCGACCAGCGGCTGCACCGGACCCGGCACCGCAAGGCCGCGCTCGCCCTCCTCGCGTTCATGTTCGTGGCGATCACCGTCCTGACAGGCTTCACGGCGGGTCCCCGCCAGACCATCGGATTCGCGATCCTGACCGTGGTGTTCCTCTCCTGGATGTCGTACATCGGCAGTCTGCAGAACCGCCGGCTGCACACCATGGACGCGGCGCTGGGCGGTTCGCCGTCCGGCATCGGCTCTCCCGCCACGCAGGGCACCCCGCTCACGCACGAGGCGGTTCCCGGGCCGCCGCACCGGATGCCCTGACCCGCCGCCCGCCCGGGTGCGCCCCGCGCCGACTGAGGGCAGTCTGGAGGGGCAGCCAGACAACCGGAGAGCGAGCCATGTTCCGCAGCAGGTCCGTCGACGACGGCGAGGAGTTGCTCGACAGGCTCGGGACGATGACGGCGCGGGCCCGCGAGCTGGCGGCGATCCAGCGCTCCCGCGTCGAGCTCGCCGTGGAGCTGCAGCGGGGCATGCTGCCCCGCGACCTGCCGCACCCGCCCGGCATCCAGCTCGGCGTGGGATACACCCCGGCCACCCACGGGCTCAACGTCGGCGGCGACTGGTACGACGCCTTCCCCCTTCCGGACGGCAGCATCGGGATGTCCATCGGCGACGTGCAGGGCCACAACATCGAGGCGGCCGCCTTCATGGGACAGGTCCGGGTCGCCCTGCGCGCGCTGGCCTCGGTCACGGCGGACCCCGGCGAACTGCTGGCCCGGACGAACGACCTGCTCGTCTCCCTCGACGCCGACCTCTTCGCCACCTGCACCTTCATGCGTCTCGACCCCCGCACCGGGACCCTGGACTGCGCGCGGGCCGGGCACACCCCGCACATCTGGGCGACCGCCGACGGCCGCTCCGGAGTGGACGACAGGGAGGGGGGACCGCCGCTGGGCGTGCTCCAGGGCGCGGCGTTCCCCGTAGCCCGTCACCGGCTCACGGAGGGCGGCGTCTTCGTCCTCCTCACCGACGGCGTGGTGGAGGGCCCGTCGCTGAGCCTCGACGAGGGCCTGCGTCAGGTCACCCGGCTCGCCGAGATCGCCGTCGTCGCCGGCATGAGCAGCGGAGCCCTCGCCCGCGCGGTGATGAAGCTGGCGGACTCGGTGGGGCACGAGGACGACGCGGCCGTGCTCGTGGTCGGCTACGACGGCGGCGCCCGGTGGCGGCGGCCCACCGACCCCTGATCGGACCCGGTGCCGGTGGCCGAGCGGCCCGCGCCGGTGTCTGATGGCTGTGTGGTGGACAGTCAATGGTTACGAAGGCCCCTGGGGACGGCCCTCACGACGCTGGCCGTCGCCGCCCTGTACTACCTGTCGGGGCGGCTCGGCCTGCTGGGCCGGCTCACGATCGAGGGCATAGTGGTCACCCCCATCTGGCCGCCCACCGGCGTCGCCGTCGCCGCCCTGCTGGTGTTCGGCCTGCGGGTGTGGCCGGGCATCGCCCTCGGCTCGCTCCTCGTCATCGCCTCCCTCACGACGCCGCAGGCCACCACCCTCGTCAACGTCGCGGGGAACACCGTCGCGCCGCTCTGCGCCGTCCTCGTGCTGCGCCGGGTCGGCTTCCGGCCGGACGTCTCCCGCCTGCGCGACGGCTTGGCCCTGGTCTTCGGCGGGCTCTGCGCGATGGTGATCAGCTCGACGGCGGGCGCCGGTGTGCAGGTGCTGCTCGGAACGCTGGACACCGGGGACTTCTGGGCCGTGTGGCTGGCCTGGTGGGTGGGCGACACCATGGGCGTCCTGCTCGTCACCCCGCTCCTGCTGCTGCTCGTCGGGCCGAAGGAGCGGTTCCGGGTCCGCCGGTGGAAGGAGGCGCTGTGCCTGGTCGCCACCGCCGCCGTCCTCGTCCCCCTCGCCGCGATCAGCCAGGTCAGCCTGCTCTTCCTCGTCTTTCCCCTCCTGGTCTGGGCCGCGCTGCGGTTCGAGCTGATCGGCAGCATGTCGTGCGCGCTGTTCGCGTCGGTCCTGGCCACCTTCGAGGCGAACACGGGCAGCGGCGCGTTCGTCCGGCAGACCGGTCTCGAGGTCATGGCGAAGCTGGGGGCGTTCAACGGCGCCGTCGCGCTCACCGCCCTGCTGCTGTCCTCCCTGGTCACCGAGCAGCGCGCCACGCGTCGCTCGATCCAGCGGGCCTGCGACGAGCTCGCCGAGGTGCTGGACCACCTCACCGCGGGTGAGAATCTGCCCGGAGCCGCCGGTCAGCGCGGGCAGGACGCCGAGTTCGGCCCGCCCGGCCACGCGCCGACTCCGCCCCGGGAGTGAGCGCCGAGCGGCCCTCGGTGGTGCACAATGCGGCGATGGACGTCGCCAAGATGGAACTCGCCCTGCAGAGGTACCAGGACGCGGTCGCCGCGCTGGACGCGGCCCGGACCGATCTGGAGGCCGAGGCCGCCGCCGCCCTGCGCGCCGACGATGCCACGCCCGAGGACTGGGCGCGCGTGTCGGAGCTGACCGGCTGGAGCGAGCAGGAGCTGCGGCGCCTGGTCACCGCGGCGGACTCACTCGATCTGCGGTAGGCGCCCCCGGAACCCGGCCATGGCGCGGACCGGGCTTTCCGAACCCTTGACCGTGATGGTCCAGACCAATAGTTTCTCGTGCAGGTAAGTCCACTGTTCCGTACGGCACGTGCACCACGCCTCACAGGAATGAGCTCTGTCATGCGCCTACGCCTGCGTTCACGCCTGCGCCGAAGACTTCTGACCCGGGCGGCCGTCGCCGTCACCTCGCTCTCCCTGCTCGGCGCGGTCGCGCCGGCCGCGTCCGCCCACGGCGGCCACCACGACACCGCCCGCCGCGTCGGCTACTTCACCCAGTGGGGCGTCTACGGGCGGGACTTCCAGGTCCAGGACCTGGACCGCAGCGGCGCCGCCGCCCGGCTCACCCACATCAACTACGCGTTCGGCAACATCGGCACCGACGGGAAGTGCCTCATGGGCAACGTCCCCGGTGAGTCCGACCCCTGGGCCGACTACCAGCGGCCGCTGGACGCCGAGAACTCGGTGGACGGTGTCGCCGACACCGACACCCAGGCCCTCGCGGGCAACTTCAACCAGCTGCGGGAACTGAAGGCCGCGCACCCCGGCCTCAAGGTGATGATCTCGCTGGGCGGCTGGTCCTGGTCCACGAACTTCTCCGACTCGGTCCGAACGCCCGCCGCCCGCAAGGCTCTCGTGGCCTCCTGCGTCGACCTCTACCTCAAGGGCAATCTGCCGCAGGACGGCGCCCGCGGCGGCGCCGGCGCGGCGGCCGGCGTCTTCGACGGCGTCGACCTCGACTGGGAGTGGCCCGGCTCCGAGGGCGACACCGACACGGTGTACCGCCCGGAGGACAAGCGGAACTTCACCGCGCTGGTCGCCGAGTTCCGCCGGCAGCTCGACGCCTACGGCAAGAACCGCCACCGGCACTACGAGCTCTCCGCGTTCGTCCCGACGGCACCCGCCAAGATCGACGCCGGGTTCGAGGTCCGCAAGATCATGAAGGACTTCGACTTCGTCAATCTCCAGGGCTACGACTTCCACGTCAGCGGCGAGAAGACGACGGCCCAGCAGTCCGCCCTGTACGCCCGGAACGACTTCAGCGTCGACGGCACGGTCGAGGCCTGGCTGCGGCGCGGCGCACCGGCCCGCAAACTCGTCGTCGGCATGCCGTTCTACGGGCAGGGCTGGACCGGGGTCACCGGCGGCGGCGACGGCCTGGGACAGCCGGCCACGGCGCCCGCCCCGGCGAAGTGGGCCAACGGCTACGCGGACTACAAGGAGTTGAAGGCGCTGGCGGACTCGGGCACGTACCGCCTCCACCGCGATCAGCGCGGAGGCCACGCCTGGCTCTTCGACGGAACGACCCTGTGGACGTACGACGATCCGCAGGTGCTCGCCCAGAAGTCCCGCTACGTCCGGGCCGAGGGGCTCGGCGGCGCGATGTTCTGGTCCCTGGACGGCGACACCCCCGACGGGGAACTCGTACGGACCGTGGACCGGGCCCTCGGGCACTGACCCACGCGCGCGGGGCGGCCCCTTTCCGGGCCGCCCCGCGTCATTTCTGCGCCATCCCTCCGGGTCAGCGGGTCCGCTGCTGTACCAGCACCGTGTGCAGGAGTGAGTCCGGGGCCATCGTCTGCGCCTTGCGCACCTGGGCCTCGTACTCCGCGCTGCCCAGGAGCGCCCGGGTCCTCGCACGCGTCAGCGCGCACATTGGCAGCACTTCGGGAGTGCCGCGGCGGAGCAGGCCGACGGCGCTCCAGAACCGGTCGCTCGCCGCGATCGCGACGACCGCCCGGCCCGGATCGTCCTGCGCGCACCAACTCGTGGCGAGCAGATCGAGCCCCATGGCGATGCCGAACTGGTCGCCGATGCGCTGCTTCGCGTCGAGCATGTCGCGGGCGTGGCAGGCCGCGGCCTCGTGGCGCTCCTCGATCAGGGCGATCAGGGCGAGCTGGTAGTCGAGATAGGAACGCGTCCAGAACTCCCGCAGCTCCACGCAGACCTCGCGCTGCGCCTCCGCTTCCTGCCGGGCCTGGTCCAGGCGCCCGGCACCGGTGAGCGCGAAGACGCGGACGAGACCGCACAGCATCGTGCCGAACGTGAGCGCCGGCCGGGGCGGATCCGTGCCCGGTGCCGCCGGACGGTCGGCGGTGTCGCGCGGCGCCGGGACCCCCGCCCGCAGCGCCTCGTCGGCACGGGTCAGCGCCGTGATCGGCTCGCCGTCGAGCAGCGCGGCCAGCCCCTCCAGGTAGACGGCCTGGCGTACGCCTTCGATGTCGCCCACGGCGAAGGCCTCCCGCAGACTGGCGTCCGCGTGGGTGCGGCCCGCCACGTGGTCGCTCTGCAGGATCCGGGCCAGCCCCAGGGTCCACAGGACGCGGACCCGCCGGGGATCGTCGGGCGGGGCCACTTCCAGGGCCAGCTGCGCGTAGTAGGCCACCTCGTGCAGGTGCCCCGAACAGACCCAGTAGAAGGCCGTGTTGCCGATGAGTTCGAGGGCGGAGGCATCCTCGGTGTCGATCAGGTGACGCGTCGCGAGACACACGTCGTGGTACAGGTCCCGCATCCGGGCGTACCAGTGCTGCTGCTCTGAGGTCAGCCAGCCGTCGTTCGCGCGTCGGCTCGTCTCCAGCAGCGCGGCGGCGTGCCGCGCGGCGACGGCCGGTTCCTCGCCGAGCTCGCGCAGCCACATGCGGCCGTAGGCGCGCACCGAGTCCAGCATCCGGTACCTGCCGTCGTGCAGGATCACCACCGACTTGCGCACCAGGCCGGTCAGCGCCTCGCGCAGCACGTCGGCCGTCAGCGGACCGCCCCGGCACACCAGGGCCGCGAGGTCGGCGTCGAAGGAGCCGGGGAACACGGCGAGCCGCGCCCACAGCAGCCGCTCCGCCGGACGGCACAGCTCGTGGCTCCACCCCACCGCCGTCCGCAACGCGCGGTGCCGCGACGGGTGGGGCCCCGACTCCTGCCGGTCCAGCGCCTCCGGCCGCTCCTCGGTCAGCTCCCACGCCTCCTGGAGCGTGCAGTGCCGCAGCAGCCCGGCCGCCAGTTCGAGGGCGAGCGGCACCCCCTCCAGGTGGGTGCTCAGCCGCTTCGCCAGCAGCCGTTCCGTGGAGTCGCGCAGCGGGCGGCCCGCAGCGGTGGCCCGCGCCTCGAAGAGGGCGACGCCCTCGGTCACCGGGTCCAGGGGGCCGAGTCCGACCACCGACTCGCCCGCCATGCCCAGTGCCTCCCTGCTGGTGACCAGCACCGTCAGCCGGGGACACACCGTCAGCAGGTCCGCCACGAGGGACCTCGCCGCCGCCACCAGGTGCTCGCAGGAGTCGAGCACCAGCAGGACGCGCCGGTCGCCGATCCAGTCGCACAGCGCCTCGACCAGCGTGCGCGCGGTGTGGTCGGACAGGTGGAGGGCGTCCGCGACCGAGGCGGCCAGCAGGGCGTCGTTCTGCACGGGCCACAGATCGGCCCAGCACACCGCGTCGTGACCGGCCCAGTCACCCCCGCGCACACTCCGCAGCGCCAACCGTGACTTCCCGATGCCGGCCCCACCGGTCACGGTCACGAGCCCCGGCTCGCGCAGCAGTTCCCGCACCTCGGCCAGCTCGGCGACCCGGCCCACACAGGGGGTGGTCTCACTCGGCAGGTTGATCAGCACAGCAGGATTCTCCCCACAGGTCGGACCGCGTGTCCCCCACTCTTCGCAAGACGGAGGCGGTACGGGGGCAGCAGCGGCCGACCGGTGTCGCGGGGGCGGTCGCGAGGGGGCGTCAGCCGAGGTAGTCGGCGCGTCCCTCGTCGTCGATCTCGAAGGGGCCCTCGGGGATGACGCAGAACTCATTGCCCTCGGGGTCGGCCAGCACCAGGAAGCCGCCGTCCGCGTACTGCTCCAGCCTGCGTCCGCCGAGCGCCTCGATCCGCCGCTGCTCGGCGGCGGGGTCGGGGGAGGTGATGTCGACGTGCATCCGGTTCTTGCCGGGCGTGGGCGCGGAGGTCCGCTGAAAGCCCAGGACGAGGTCGTTCTCCCGCCGCAGCCAGACATAGGGACCGCCGCGGCCCACGACCGGACGATCGAGGAGCGCGGACCAGAACGCGGCGAGCAGCTCCGGGTCCTCGGCGTCGACGACGAGGGCACTGATCCGCGCGGAGGAAGGCGTCATGGGCGCGATCCTCGCAGACCGGTGCCGTTCCGCCCGGCGAACCCCGAGGCGCTCAGGTCACCGTGACGGGGTGCCGCACCACCGCGTCGAACAGATAGCCCTGCGTGTTGTGCGCGGTGGTGGCCGGCTGCGTACGTCCCGTCGTGTCGGTGGCCCGGGCCAGGAGTGTCGTCGGGCCGGTGGCCGTGGGGCGCCAGGGCACGGACCAGCGCACCCAGTCGGCGCGGCGCGCGGTGTCGTGGAGGCGGGCGCGCCGCCAGCTGCGGCCCCCGTCGGTGCTGACGTCGACATGGGCGACGGTGCCCGAGCCGGACCAGGAACGGCCCGTCAGTCGATGGCCGGTGCGCGCCGCCAGAGCGGCGTTCCAGGGGAGTTCGAAGGCGGACTTGAGGGTCTGGCGGGACAGCGGGGCGCTCCCCTCCGGCGGGTACGCGTCACCGAACAGGCGGTAGAAATCGGTGTTCCAGGGCGAGAAGAGAGGCTCGGCCGCGACCTGGATGTCGCCGATCCACTTGATCGAGGCGATACCGATCCAGGAGGGGACGATCAGCCGCACGGGAGCACCGTGGTCGGCCGGCAGGGGTTCGCCGTTCATCTCGTACGCGAGCAGCACGTCGTCCAGGGCCTTCGCGACGGGCAGCGGACGGCGTACGCGCCCCAGGTTCGTGCCGTCCGCCGTGACGTAGTCGGCGTCGAGGCCGCGCGGCAGCACATCGACCGCGCCGCGCCGCAGGCCCGCAAGGCGCAGCACGTCGGCGAGACGCGCGCCGCGCCACCGGGCGGAGCCGATCGCGCCGAGCGTCCAGGCCGTACCGCTGACGCTCTGCCCCTGCTGAGCGGTGAAGAAGCCGCGGCCGTTGCCCGCGCACTCCACGAAGCAGGAACGGGTGGTGGCGGGCAGCGACCTGAGGTCGTCGAGCGTGAAGTCCCGCCCGGTGCCGACGAGTCCGTCGCCCCACACCCGCAAACTCCAGGAACCGGGATCCAGTTGGGGAGTCGCCGTGTGGTTGCGGACGAAGAACCGGGAGGCCGGGGTGTGGTGCCCGGTGTCCCCGAGCGCGGCGAAGTTCGCCTCCGCGTTCGTGCCGCGCACCGTGAACCACTCCTCGGGGAGCGGCTTCACGATGCCGGGCGCGGACGCGGCGGGGGACGCGGCCCGGGCCGGGGCGGCGAAGGCCGTCGGCAGCCCGGTCGCCAGGCCCGTCGCCGCGAGCATCCGCAGCAGGTCGCGGCGGTCCACGCCGTCGGCGCGCGCCCGCCCGGCCAGCCACTGGCGCAGCCGACGCCGGTCGTAGGCCGCCTCGTCCGTGCTCGTGTCCGTCGTCTCGGAGACATCCGTCGGGATCATCACGCGGCGAGTGTAGGAAGCACCTCACCGTGCCGCCCAGACCAACTCCCAGATGGCAATACGGCGTTCACACGACGGGCCCGGCGGGATTTCATGCAGCTGCAATGATTCACCCCTCAAATGGCTGTTACACATGGTGGGGTGATCCCGACAGCGCCGGCCGAGCCGACCACCCACCCGCTGGACAACGCGGTCTGGGCCGCACTCACCGGCCCGCACGCCCACCTCGCCGAACGCGTGGGCGGAGCCGCCCGCTACCCGGCAGACGTCTACGCGTACGCCGCCCTCGCCGACCCGGCGGACCCCGCGGCCTGGGCCGACCTGCACACGCTCGCGGGTCCGGGGAACACGGTACGGATCAAGGGAGTCGAGAGCGTGCCGTCCGGCTGGGAGGTCGTCGGCGGCGGACGGGGCGTGCAGCTCGTGGACACCGCGCTGCGCGCCGAGCCCGCCCCGGAAGCGGTACGGCTGGGCCCCGCCGACGTACCGGACATGCTCGACCTGGTCGCCCGCACTCGGCCCGGACCGTTCCTGCCGCGCACCGTCGAACTCGGCACCTACCTCGGCATCCGGCACCGAGGGCGCCTCGTCGCCATGGCCGGGGAACGGCTGAGGCCGCCCGGCTGGACGGAGATCAGCGCCGTCTGCACCGACCCGGAACACCGCGGCAGGGGACTGGCCACCCGCCTGGTCCGCGCCGTCGCCGCCGGCATCCGCGAGCGCGGCGACACCCCGCTGCTGCACGCCTCCGCCACCAACACCCAGGCCATCCGCCTGTACGAGGCGATCGGCTTCACCCCGCGCAGGCGGACCCGGATCCTCCAGGTGCGCACGCCCGGAACACCCCGCGCGGCGGAGACGTTGTGACGCAGGACGGCGAACGCAGCACGCAGCGGCGGACGGAGGCGCGGCCCATGCGACAACCGCCCCGGCGCCGTCCCTCGCGCCCGACGGCCCTGCGCCCCCGCCGCGTCGTCCGCCTCCACACCCGGCCGCACATCGATCTGCGCCGCGTGGCCGGCGCGCTCTGTCGCCGCTGACCTTCCCCCCCCGCCCTGCCCCGAGCCGTCTCGGACTCCCGGCACGGGCCTCCCGTTCCGCCGCCCCGCACGAGGGCCCGGCGTCCTCGTCACGGACCTCCAGGAAGGCACCCACTCGTGTCCTCAACACCCGCTGCACCCTTGCATCTCGCCGTCGCCCTGGACGGCACCGGCTGGCACCCCGCCTCGTGGCGCGAGCCGGCGGCCCGGCCCCGGGACCTGTTCACCGCCGCCCACTGGACCGGTCTGATCCAGGAGGCCGAGCGCGGCCTGCTCGACTTCGTGACCATCGAGGACGGCCTCGGCCCGCAGTCCTCCCGGTTCCCGGACCCGGACGACCGCACCGACCAGGTCCGCGGCCGGCTCGACGCCGTCCTCGTCGCCTCGCGCGTCGCCCCGCTCACCCGCCACATAGGCCTCGTGCCGACGGTGATCGCCACCCACACCGAGCCGTTCCACATCTCCAAGGCGATCGCCACCCTCGACTACGTCAGCACCGGCCGCGCCGGACTGCGCGTCCAGATCTCCCCGCGCTCGAACGAGGCCGACCACTTCGGCCGCCGCACCGTCCCGCGCATCGAGCTCTCCGACCTGCCGAACCCCGCGGAGGCGGTGACCGACCTCTTCGACGAGGCCGCCGACCACGTGGAGGTGGTGCGCAGGCTGTGGGACAGCTGGGAGGACGGCGCCGAGATCCGGGACGCCGCCACCGGCCGCTTCATCGACCGCGACAGGCTGCACTACATCGACTTCGAGGGCCGGCACTTCCGCGTCAAGGGCCCCTCCATCACACCCCGGCCGCCCCAGGGGCAGCCGCTCGTCACCGCGCTCGCCCACGACACCGTCCCCTACCGGCTCGTGGCCCGCGCCGCCGACGTCGGCTACACCACCCCGCACGACAGCGCCGAGGCCCGCGCGATCGTCGCCCGGATCCGCGCCGAGCAGCAGGCGGCGGGCCGCGCCGACGAACCCCTGCACGTCTTCGGCGACCTCGTGGTCTTCCTCGACGACGAGCCGGGCGCGGCGCGGGCCCGCAAGGAACGGCTCGACACCCTCGCGGGGGAGCCCTACACCAGCGACGCGCTCGTCTTCACCGGCACCCCCGCCGAACTCGCCGACCTGGTCCAGGAGTTGGCGACCGGCGGACTCACCGGATTCCGGCTGCGGCCCGCCGTCGACGGACACGACCTGCCGGCGATCACCCGGGGGCTCGTGCCCGAACTCCAGCGCCGGGGAGCGTTCCGCACCGCCTACGAGGCCGACACCCTGCGCGGCCTGCTCGGCCTGACCCGGCCCGCCAACCGCTACGCCCCGCACGCCGCCACCGCCTGAGCCGGAGGGAACCCCGACCATGAACAAGCCGCTGAAGCAGATCCACCTGGCCGCCCATTTCCCCGGCGTCAACAACACCACCGTGTGGAGCGACCCGAAGTCCGGCAGCCACATCGAGTTCAGCTCCTTCGCGCACTTCGCGCGGACCGCCGAACGCGCCAAGTTCGACTTCCTGTTCCTCGCCGAAGGGCTCAGGCTCAGGGAACAGGGCGGCCAGATCTACGACTTGGACGTCGTCGGCCGCCCCGACACCTTCACCGTCCTCGCCGCGCTCGCCGCCGTGACCGAGCACCTCGGACTCACCGGCACCATCAACTCCACCTTCAACGAGCCCTACGAGGTCGCCCGCCAGTTCGCCAGCCTGGACCACCTCTCCGGCGGCCGCTCCGCGTGGAACGTGGTCACCTCCTGGGACGCCTTCACCGGCGAGAACTTCCGGCGCGGCGGCTTCCTCCCGAAGGAGGAGCGCTACTCGCGTGCCAAGGAGTTCCTGGCCACGACGCACGAACTCCTCGACTCGTGGCACGGCGACGAGATCCTCGCCGACCAGGAGACCGGCGCCTTCCTGCGGGACGCGAAGGCCGGCTCCTTCGTCCACACCGGGCAGCACTTCGACATCCACGGGCGGTTCAACGTCCCGCGCTCCCCGCAGGGCCGGCCCGTCGTCTTCCAGGCGGGCGACTCCGAGGAGGGCCGCGAGTTCGCCGCGTCCGAGGCCGACGCCATCTTCAGCCGGTACGCCACCCTGGACGAGGGCCGGGCCTTCTACACGGACGTCAAGAGCCGCCTCGCCAAGTACGGGCGCCGCGCCGACCAATTGCTCATCCTCCCGGCCGCCACCTTCACCCTCGCCGACACGGACGCCGAGGCCGAGGAGCTGGCGAAGGAGGTGCGCCGTCAGCAGGTCAGCGGCGCCACCGCGCTCAAGCACCTGGAGTTCGTCTGGAACCGTGACCTGTCCTCCTACGATCCGGACGGACCGCTGCCCGACATCGACCCGGACCTCGGCGACCAGCACATCTCCGAGGGCCGGGCCCAGGTCCGCATGTACCGCGACCCGCTGGCCACCGCCCGCGAGTGGCGCGAACTGGCCACCGCCCACAACTGGTCGATCCGCGATCTCGTCATCGAGACCGGCAACCGGCAGAACTTCATCGGCTCGCCGGCGACGATCGCGCGCACCATCAACGAGTTCGTGCAGGCCGACGCGAGCGACGGCTTCATCCTCGTGCCGCACATCACCCCCACCGGCCTCGACGACTTCGCCGACCGGGTCGTCCCGCTCCTCCAGGAACAGGGCGTCTTCCGCACCGAGTACGAGGGCCCGACCCTGCGCCACCACCTCGGCCTCGCCCACCCGGACCACGCCCCGGAGGCCGCCGGTGTCTGACATCCCCCTCGGCGTGCTCGACCTCGTACCGATCGTGTCCGGGTCGACCGCCGCCGACGCCCTGCGCAACTCCGTCGACCTGGCGCAGCGGGCCGAGCGGTTCGGGTACGCCCGGTACTGGTTCGCCGAGCACCACCTCAACCCCGGTGTCGCGGGCACCTCCCCGGCCGTCGTCCTCGCGCTGACCGCGTCGCACACCTCCACGATCCGGCTCGGCTCCGGCGCCGTGCAGCTCGGCCATCGCACCGCGCTGAGCACCGTCGAGGAGTTCGGCCTGCTCGACGCCCTGCACCCCGGCCGCCTCGATCTCGGCCTCGGCCGCTCCGGCGGCCGTCCGCCGGGCCGGCCGGCCGAGACGCCGGCGAGCGCCACTCCCGTCGTCGACGGCCGCGCCCCGAACGGTCTCGTCGTCCCGCCCCCGTTCTCCTTCGAACGGCTCCTCGGCTCCCCGCGGATCGCCCTGCAGCGCAAGCTGCTCCTGCCGCCGGGCGCCGAACCCCAGGACTACGCGGAGCAACTCGACGACATCCTCGCGCTGCTGGCCGGTACCTACCGGTCGCCGGACGGCGTCGAGGCCCACGTGGTGCCGGGGGAGGGCGCAGACCTAGAGGTGTGGATCCTGGGCAGCAGCGGCGGCGTCAGCGCCGAGGCCGCGGGCGCGCGGGGATTGCGGTTCGCCGCGAACTACCACGTGAGCCCGGGCACCGTGCTGGAGGCCGTGGACGGCTACCGGTCCTTCTTCCGGCCGTCCGACGTCCTCGACAAGCCGTACGTCAGCGTCTCGGCGGACGTCGTCGTGGCGGAGGACGACGCGACGGCCCGCGAACTCGCCGAGGGCTACGCGCCCTGGGTCCGCAGCATCCGCACGGCCGAGGGCGCCATCGCCTACCCGACGCCCGACGAGGCCCGGTCCCTGGAGTGGACCGACGAGGACGGCGACCTCGTCAGGGACCGGATCGACACCCGGTTCGTCGGCTCGCCCGGGCGGGTGGCCGACCGGCTGGCGCAGCTCCAGGAGGCCACCGGCGCGGACGAACTGCTCATCACCACCGTCACCCACGACCACACCGCCCGGGTGAGGTCGTACGAACTGCTCGCCGAGGAGTGGCGCCGCAGGTGAGGTGCGAGCCGCGTCGAGGGTCCACGCCCCTTCTCACGTGGTGAGACGACAGGACCGGTCGGCCCCCGGCCCCTTGACGCGGCTCGATCACGGGCAGAGACTCCACTACGGGAATCCTAGTGAATTGGTAGGGAAAGATGGGTCGTGCTGCGACGGATCTCGGTGACGACGCCGTCGGCGTCGCCGTCCGGCAGCTGCCCCTGCTGACGTCCCGTCGTCACATCGACCTCGCGCGCGTCTGCAGCGCGGCGAAAACGCCGCACCCCCGAGGTCCCGTCCCCGCTCGCGCCTGACCCCACGGCCCCACCCGTGTTCCGGCCGCGCCGTCGCCGTCGTACGCCTGTGACCCAGCACTCCGAGGGAGACGTATGCCCGCCCCATCGTTCTCGACCGCCGCGCCGACCTTCCGCAGCAGGATCGGCTGTGACGCGCGCAGCGGCTACTACGCCGTACCGCGCCGCTACCGGCTCCACCTCTCGCTGTCCTGTCCGCACTGTCTGCAGATCGCCGTCACCCACAGCCTCCTGTCGCTCGACGACACCCTCCCGGTGACCCTGCTGCCGGCCGTACCGGACGCCCCCGAAGGCGGCCACCTCGCGCTGCGCCCGCTCTACGCGGCCAGTGCGCACCAGCACCGCGGACCGACGCTGGCACCGGTGCTCAGCGACAGCTGGACCGGCACGATCGTCAGCACGCACACCCCCGACATCCTGCGGGACCTCGCCCGGCGGTTCGGCGACCAGGGGCCCGACCTCGACCCGCGGGGCGCCGAGGAGGAGATCGCGGACATCGGCAGGCTCTGCGAGCAGGACATCACCGCGGCAGCCCAGCGGGCCGGCGCGCCCGGCACCGACCCGGTGGCACGTGCCACCGCCCTGACCACCCTGCACGACGCGCTGGACCGGCTGGAATCGCGGCTGGGCGACCGGGACCACCTGCTCGGCGGCGACGTCACCCTCGCCGACGTCCAGACGTGGGTCACGCTGGTGGAACTGGACACGGTGCACCGCCACCACCTCGACGCCGCCGCCGTGCACCGCATCACCGACCATCCCCGGCTGTGGGCGTACGCGCGGCGCCTGACGGCGCATCCCGCCTTCGGCCGGCACCTCGACCTGGACGGGATCGCCCGCAGGCACCACGCCCGCTGCCGGGGCGAGGAGGCCGCCGGAGCGGCCGTGCAGATCGTGGACTGGGCGGCCTACGCACGCTCGTAGCCGCCCGGGCTGCCCCGGAGTCCGGGGCAGCCCCGCCCGCGTCAGCCTCGCTCGGGAACCAGCCGCACCGTCAGGATCTGGAACGGACGCAACCGCAGCCGCACCCCGCCCTCCACGACCGCGCAGCTCGGCTCGTCGGCCGCGCGGGGTCGCTCCAGCAGGTCGGTCGCGGTCGCCGACGCGATCCGGAAGCCGGGGGTGAGCAGCGCCGTGGCGCGGCCGCCGTGGGCCTCGTAGAGCCGGACCACCACATCGCCCGACCGGTCGTCGGCCAGCTTCACCGTCTCGACCACGACCGCGGGACTGTCGACGGACACCAGCGGCGCCACCTCGGCCGAGCCCGGCACCGTGCGTTCGGGCAGGTTGAGGTGATAGCCCTCGCGGATCGCGTCCTCGACGTCCGCGCCGATCACCAGGGCATAGCGCAGACGGTGCGTGCCCTGGTCGGTGTCCGGATCGGGGAACCGGGGCGCGCGGGCCAGGGAGAGCCGGACCGTGGTGGTCGTCCCGCCGTCCTCGCGCACATCACGCGTCACATCGTGCCCGTACGTCGAGTCGTTGACCACGGCCGCGCCCCAGTCACGCTCCCCGACGTGCAGGAACCGGTGCGCGCACACCTCGAACTTCGCCGCGTCCCAGCTGGTGTTGGTGTGCGTGGGCCGCTCCACGTGCCCGAACGGGACCTGGGCCGTCGAGTGCCCCGCCCGCACGTCCAGCGGGAACGCGGCCTTCAGCATCTTCTCGGTCTCGTGCCAGTCCATGACCGTGTCGACGTCCAGCCGACGGGCGCCCGGCGCGAGGGACAGCGTCTGCTCGACGCGCGAGGCGCCGAAGGCGCGCACCACCTTCACCGCGCCGTCCACCACGGTCACCGACTCCGCGTCCGTCAGATCGGTGACGGTGTTGCGGTAGAAGGCGTCCACGTCCCAGGCGTCCCACTGGTTGGGGAAGTCCTGGTGGAGCTGGAGCAGGTTCGCGACACCGCCCGGCGGCAGCGCCTCGCGGTCCGCGTCGATGTCGTACGCCGATGTGACCAGGCCACGCTCGTCGACGACGATGCGGACCAGCCCGTTGTCGAGGACGTGACCGCCGTTCTCCGCCACCGGGACGACCGTGGCCGGCTCGCGCCGGGTGCGCACCGCGCCGCCCAGGGCCGCCGCACCACCGCGGGCGTGCGGCGCCGCGTTGAAGACGACCTCCGAGCCGTCCGCTCCGGCCGGACCGGCCAGCGCCGTCTGCGCCGAAGCGATCAACTCATGCAGTTCGGCGGCGATCTGACGGTACGTCTCCTCGGCCTCCCGGTGCACCCAGGCGATCGACGTGCCCGGCAGGATGTCGTGGAACTGGTGCAGCAGCACCGTCTTCCACAGGCGGTCCAACGCCTCGTACGGATACTCCGCACCCGTGCGCAGCGCGGCCGTCGCCGCCCACAACTCGGCCTCGCGCAGCAGGTGTTCGCTGCGCCGGTTGCCCTGCTTCGTCTCGATCTGGCTGGTGAGCGTGCCGCGGTGGAACTCCAGATACAGCTCGCCCACCCACACCGGCGCGTCCGGGTACTCCTCCAGCGCCTTCGCGAAGAAGTCGCCCGGCTTCTCGATCGAGACCCGCGCCGCACCCTCCAGATCGGCCAGGCGCTCGGCGCGCGCCAGCATCTCGCGCGTCGGGCCGCCTCCGCCGTCGCCGTAACCGAACGGCGCGAGTGACCGGTTGGCGCCCGCCTTGTCCTGGAAGTTGCGGACGCTGTGCGCGACCTCCGCGCCGGACAGATCGCTGTTGTACGTGTCGACCGGCGGGAAGTGACTGAAGATCCGGGTGCCGTCGATCCCCTCCCACCAGAACGTGTGGTGGGGGAACTTGTTCGTGGTGTTCCACGAGATCTTCTGCGTCAGGAACCAGCGCACCCCCGCCAGCTTCATCAGCTGGGGCATCGCCGCGTTGTAGCCGAACGTGTCCGGCAGCCACATGTCCTCGGTCTCGACGCCGAACTCCTCGAGATAGAAGCGCTTGCCGTGGATGAACTGGCGGGCCAGGGCCTCCCCGCCGGTGATGTTGGTGTCCGGCTCCACCCACAGGCTGCCCGTGGGCACGAACTGCCCGGTCTTCGCCTTCTCCTGGGCGCGCTCGTACACCTCGGGCCGGTGCTCCTTCAGCCAGGCCAGCTGCTGCGCCTGGGACATCACGAAGCGGAACTCCGGGTGCTCGTCCATGAGCTGGGTGACGTTGGAGACCGTACGGGCCACCTTGCGCACCGTCTCGCGCAGCGGCCACAGCCAGGCCGTGTCGATGTGGGCGTGGCCGATCGCGGAGACGCGGTGCTCACCGGAGGCGGCGGGCGGGGCCAGAGCGGGGGCGAGGATCGCGCGGGCCGCGGTCGCGGTGCCGCCGATGTCCTGCAGATCCACGGCGTCCAGGGCGTTCGACAGCGACCGCAGGATCTGCCAGCGGCGCGGCGACTGCTCGGGCAGCTCACGCATGAGCTGGTCGAGCACCTCCATGTCGTGGACCAGTTCGTAGACCTCCGCGTCGAACACCGCGAGGTCGAGCCGGCGCAGCCGGTACAGCGGCTCGCCGCCCGAGGCGCCGGGCTCGTCCAGCCACGGCGCGCGGCCGCCCAGCGGAGTGATCGCGTAACTGTGGTCCTCGGGGCCGGAGTGCATGACGAGCGGGTTCGCCGCGGCCTCCACGTAACAGATGAACTCCTCGTCACCCGCGGCCTGTTCGGTGACCGGCAGCCAGGCGTTGCGCGGGTTGAGCGCCTTCACCGCGGTGCCGTCGGGCCGGTACACCAGTCCCTCGGCGGAGAAGCCCGGTTCGGAGGGGTCGAAGCCGAGGTCTACGACGGCCTCGATCCGGCGCCCCGCCCACTCCTCGGGGACGCGCCCGCTGAGCCGGAACCAACTGGTGGTCCACGCCGGGCCCCAGTGCGCGCCCGCCCCGGTGGGCCGGTAGTCGGCGGCCAGCCCCTCGGCCACCGGAACGGGTTCGCCGGGCACCTGCCAGATCCCGACGTCGAGCGGGACGGACAGGGCGTGGACGGCGGGCCGGATGCGCTCGTCGAGTACGCGGCGCAGGCGCCGCTCGACGATGTCACGGTCGGAGTGCACAGAACACCTTTCGGAGGACGTACGTGAACAGGTGGGGATGAGGCCGTGTTCAGCCCTTCAGGGCCCCGCCGAGCGCGAATCCGCCGCCCAGCCTGCGCGTCAGCAGGAGGTACAGCATCACGACGGGCAGCGTGTAGACGAGGGAGAACGCGGCGAGCTGCCCGTACTGCGTCTGGTCGTGGGCGCTGAGGAAGGTGAACACGCTCACCGACGCCGGCAGCTTCTCCGGCGACAGCAGCAGCACGAACGGGACGAAGAAGTTGCCCCACATGCTGATGAAGGTGAACACGGTGACGACGGTGACCCCGGGCCACATCAGCGGCAGTACCACCCGCGTCAGCGACTGCATGGCGTTCGCGCCGTCGATCCGGGCGGCCTCCTCCAGGACGACGGGCACACCGTCCATGAAGTTCTTCATCAGCCAGATGCCGATCGGCAGCGCGGAGGCCGCCAGGAACAGCGTGGTCGCGACCATCGAGTCGATCAGTTCGACCTGGACGAACATGCTGTACACGGGGATCATCACCGCGGTGATGGGCAGCCCCGTGGTGAACAGGACCGTGTAGAGGAACGGGCGGCGCAGCCGGGAGCGGTAACGCGACAGCGGATAGGCCGCCAGGATCGAGACGACCACGCAGATCAGGGTCGCGCCGCCGCACAGCAGCAGGCCGTTGAGCAGCGGCCGGAACGTGGTCTCGGTGTTGAGGATCGCGTGGAAGTTGTCCAGCGTCGGCGGCACGGGCAGTGTCAGCTCGAAGCCGGCCGTGGAGCTGACGGACGCGAACACCATCCACACCAGCGGCAGCACGAAGAGCAGGCTGATGACCAGCAGGACCAGATTGACCGCGACGCGCGCGGGCCGGATCCGGTGGCGGGCGGTGGTCACGGCGGGAGCGGGCCGGGCGGCGCCGCCGGAACGGCCCGCGCGGGCCGCCGGGCGCAGATCGGTGGTGGCCATCAGTCCTCCTCCACCTTGAGCAGCTTGAGGTACACGACGGAGAACAGGGCGCCCACCACCAGCAGGACGAGCGCGATCGCCGTGCCGTAGCCGATGAGACTGTTCTGGAACGCCTGCTGGTACATGAAGACGGGCAGGGTCTGGCTCTTGTTGCCGGGGCCGCCGCGCGTCATGGCGTAGATCAGACCGAAGACGGAGAGCGTCTGCAGGGTGATCAGCATCAGATTGGTCATGATGGAGCGGCGGATGACCGGAAGCGTGACGTGCCACAGCCGGTGCCACGCGCCCGCGCCGTCCATCTCGGCGGCCTCCACCAGTTCGCGCGGCACCTCGTTGAGGGCGGCGGAGTAGACCATCATCGAGAACGCGGTGCCGCGCCACACATTGGCCAGGCACACCGCGAGGATCGGCAGGGTGTACAGCCAGTTCTGCTGCGGCAGGCCCAGCATGCCGAGGACGTCGTTCAGCGAGCCCTGCTGGTAGAAGAACGCGTACATCAGATAGCCGGCGACGACCTCGGGCAGCACCCAGGCGGCGATCACCACGCCGTTGACCAGCGAGCGCACCGGGCGGGTCGCCTTCTCGGCCATGACGGCGAGGCTCAGCCCGAGCGTGTTCTGGCCGACGACGGCGGAGCCCACCACGAACACCAGCGTCAGCCACAGCGCGTTGAGGAAGTCGGGATCGCCGAAGGCCCGCGTGAAGTTGTCCAGGCCCACGAAGTGCGTCTCGGCGGCGCCGGTCAACTGCGCGTCGGTGAAGGCGTCGTAGACGCAGTAGAGGATCGGCCCGGCCAGGAACACGGCCAGCAGGACGAGGGACGGCAGCAGCGGCAGACCGCGCAGCAGCGACTGGCCGGCCGCGCGTCCGGTGGCCGGGCGGCCCAAGGGTGCGGCTGCGGCGGATTTCATCGGGAGCCCTGGGCGGTGCTGTCGGAGCCGACGGCCGTGGCCAGGTCCTGGTCATAGGTCTTGGCCGCGTCGTCCACCGAACTCTGGCCGGTGGTCACGGACTCCATCGCCTTGGTGATGGCGTTGGAGACCTGCGGGTACTTCGGCAGCGCCGGACGGAAGTGGGTGTACTTGACCAGTCCGGTGAAGAACTTGTTGGTCGGCGTGGCCTCCAGGTACTTCGGGTCGGCGGCCACGTCCGTGCGGACGGCGGTCGTCGACTCGATGATGTTCCACGCGGTCGAGTTCTTCCTGTTCTTGAGCGTCTTGATGAACTGCCAGGCCAGCTCGGGGTTCTTGGCCTTGGCCGGGATGGACCAGGCCCAGCCGCCCGACATGCTGACCTTGCCGGGCGCCTGGCCGTTCTGGGTCGGCATCGCCGCGGAGGCCATCGTCCCGGTCCACTCGGGCCACGGGCGCGGGCCGGTCTTCAGCCAGTTGTTCGCCATCCACGAGCCGTCGATGTTCATGGCGATCTTGTTCTCGGGCAGCAGCTTCGTGCCGACCTCGGTGCCCGCGTTGGCGCCCAGCGCCGTGGACTTGGACAGGCCCAGGTTCTCGCCGTAGACGGTGTGGACGAACTCCAGCGCGTCCTTGAACCCTTGCGAGCCGGTGATCCACTTCTTGCTCTTGGCGTTGTACAGGGAGTCGCCCGCGCCCTCGGTCCCGTACAGCAGCATCTCGAAGCCCTGCATGACGGACTGCTCTCCGCCGGCCTGCCCCGTGTAGAGGTTCATCGGCGTCACGCCCGGCAGCTTCTTCTTGACCGTCCGGGCGACGTCGAGGATGTCCTCCCACGTCTTCGGCTGCCAAGGGGTCTTGATCCCGGCCTTCTTGAGCAGCTTCTGGTTGTACCAGATGCCCCGGGTGTCGGTGTCGTCCGGGACGGCGTACGTCTTGCCGTCGGTGGGGGAGGAGACGGCGGACTTCGCGGCCTTCGCGAACTTGCCCCAGTCGGACCATTTGGCCACGTACTCGTCGAGCGGCTTGAGATAGCCGCTGGCTATGTCGGAGTTGATCAGCGCGGTGTCCTCGTAGACCAGGTCGGGAGCGGTCGAGGGCGAGCGCATCATCAGCTGGATCTTGGTGTAGTAGTCGTTCTCCGACGCCGTGACCGGCACGATCTCGATCTTCTTGCCTGGGTGGGCCTTCTCGAAGGAGGTCTTCATCGAGGTGAGGAACTTCTGCTGCTTCTTGTCGTTCTGGTCCAGGTGCTGCCAGTAGACGACCTTGATGGAGTTGCCGCCGCCGGCGGCGCCCGAGCCGCCGCAGCCTGCGGCAGACAACGTTGTCGCGACGGTGATCGCGAGGGCGGCGAGAAGTTTCTTTCGCATCGGAAATCCTCCGGGAGGTGCGGCTCATACGCCTGGCTGGGGCGCGCGACTGCGAGTGGTACGAGGGCGTAACTGCGTGAGGTACGGGGCGTACTGGAGGGAAGACGCAGCAGGTGCTGGTGGGGTGCGTGGTGCGTCTGGCGCCTTACCTAAATCCAATGGATGGACTAAGTCAACGCCTGCTGCATAATCTCGGTGATCTCCGTGATCGAGGGAGGAGCGCCCCACCATGCGAAGCGGTACCAACCTGCCCCGGGTCGGCGGCTACAACCAGGCCGTCGTCCTGGACGCCATCCGCACCAGGGGACCCGTGAGCCGCGTCGAGCTGGGACCGCTCACCGGGCTCACCAACCAGACGGTGTCCAACGTCGTACGGCGACTGCTCGACGAGGGCCTCATCGCCGAGTCGGGGTACGCCCCCTCCAGCGGGGGCAAGCGCCGCACGCTGCTCACCCCGCGGGCCGAGGGGGCCTACGCGCTCGGGGTGCACCTCGATCCGGACGCGGCGGTGATCGTGCTCGTCGACCTCTCCGGATCGGTGCTGCTCAGCCGCCGGTTCGCGCTGCCGCGCCCGAGCGTGCCCGAAGAGGTGGTCGACAAGGTGGCCCGCGCCGCGCTGCGGCTGCCCGGCCGCGCCGGGATCGACCGCGCACGGCTGCTCGGCCTCGGCATCGCGGCGCCCGGACCCATCGACGGCGAGACCGGCACGGTGGTGGAGCCGCCGAACTTCGACGGCTGGAGACGGGTGCCGCTGCTCGACATGTTCGCGAGCGCGACCGGCATGGCCGTCGCGATGGAGAACGACGCGACGGCCGCGGCGATCGGTGAGCGGTGGATCGGCGGCAAGGAGCGCGCGGACGGCTTCCTGTTCGTCTACATGGGCGCGGGCGTCGGCGCCGGCATCATGCTCAACAACCAAGTGCTGCGCGGCGATTCGGGCAACGCCGGGGAGATCGGCCACGCCCAGATCGAGGGCGGCGGACGCCGCTGCGACTGCGGGAGCGACGGCTGCCTCGGCCCGAACTGCAACCCGGCCGCCCTCGTCGACGACCTGTTCGTGCGCCACGGTGCGGCCGCGGCCGGGCGCATCGGCCTCAGCGGCGAGCCCGACGCCGTGCGCGCCGACTGGAAGCTGCTGCGGCGTGCGGTGCGCGCCGGGGACCCGGCGGCCTGCGAGGTGGTCCGCCTGGCCGGCCGCCGGATGGGACAGGCGGTGCGCGGGGCCGTCGCCCTGCTCGACGTGAGCCGCGTCGTCCTGGGCGGCGAGGCCCTCGCCGGCGTGGAGAGGATCCTGGGCGAGGAGATCGACACCGCGGTCAACTCCACTTCGGTGACCCGTGCGTTGGGCCGGGTGACGGTGGAGCCGAGCCTGATCGGCGAGACGGCCGGAGCGGTGGGCGCCGCGTCACTGGTCCTGCACGGACGCTATGCGCCGGGGTGGCGGATGCTGACGGAGGTGTCGGGGTAGGGGGCGCGGGTGCGGCGCCGGTGATCGCGGGCAGGTACCGGCCGTGTTGCCGAGCTGATGGGCCGGGACGTGGTGGTGGCGGTGTCGAGTCGGGGCTGCGGGGCGGTGCTCAGTCCCGACTGCGTCCCCCACCCCGACACGGCCGCCCCTCCGACGCGATCACCGCCGCCGCCCGTCAGGACGACCCGAACCGTCGTCACGCCAACTAGGCGTTCAGCCATGTGTGCCGGTGCGTCCGCGGGACGTGCCGTCCTGGTAGGCGGTGACGGCGATCGCGGTGAACGAGCGGACCAGTGGATTGGTGTCGCCCGCGGTCCACGCCACCACCGCGCGGCTCGGCTCCATGTCGATCAGCGGCACCACGGTGAGCCCCGCCCCGGGATCGTGGGCGAGGAGCGTCATGCCGACCGTGCCGTTCCAGAGGACGGCCTGCCGGCACTCCTGGACCGCGCGCACCACGGGACCCTCGCGGGGTGCGCCGCCGTTCCAGTACGCCTGCCAGAGCGGGTCGGTGCCCTCGGGGAAGGTGAACCAGTCCCGGTCGGCCAGGTCCGCCAGACGCAGGGCCGCCCGGCCTGCCAGCGGATCGTCGGCGCGCAGCAGCGCTCCCACCGGGTCGGCGCGCAACGCGCGGACGGCCAGGCCGGTTTCGTCGAACGGGGCACGGGTGAGGGCGACATCGACCAGGCCGGCGTGCAGTCCGCAGGTGGGATCGGCCAGACCGGTCTCGCGGATCCGGACGTCGACGTTCGGATGCCGTCGCCGGTAGTCGTCGGCCAGCCGGCGTACGTCCGGGTCGGCGCTGTCGCCCAGCAGACCGACGGTCAGGGTCGCGCCGCCGGTCGCCGCCGCCACGCGGACGCGGACCCGGTCGGCCCGGTCGAGCAGGGTGCGTGCCTCCTGGAGCAGGACCGTCCCGGCCGGGGTGAGGGACACCCCGGCGGGCGAGCGGTGGAACAGGACGGCGCCGAGGTCCGTCTCCAGCCGTCTGATCGCCCGGCTCAGCGGCGGCTGGCTCATGTGCAGCCGCGCGGCGGCCCGCCCGAAGTGCAACTCCTCGGCGACCGCCACGAAATAGCGCAGCGTCCGTAGCTCCATACTGCGACGATACCCACCGGGTATCGACGGCGCGGAACGAGTCTTGGACAGGGCGGCGCGCGGGCCGTGGAATCGAGGCAGGCGGTACACGGCCGCCGCGCCCCGAAAGGAACGCCGTGCACCTCGCCTATTGGTTCGTCGCCGGTCTGCTGGCCCTCTTCTACCTCTACGGGGGCGGGGTGAAGCTGGTCCGGAGCCGTGACCGGCTCCGGCCGATGATGGCCTGGGTGGACAGCATGCCGATGGCGGCCGTCAGGGGCATCGGCCTGATCGAGGTGCTGGGCGCCCTCGGCCTCCTGCTGCCACCGCTGACCGGCATCGCGCCCTGGCTGTCCCTCGCCGCGGCCGTCGGCTTCGTGGTCCTGCAGTGCGCGGCGACCGGGGTCCACCTGCGGATGGGCGACCGCCGGATCGCCCTCAACCTCGCACTCATCGCCGTCGCGGGGGTCACGGCATGGCTGGCGGCAGCCCGGCTCTGAGTGGCGGCGGTCCCACGGGGCAGGGCTCAGCCCGCTTTCTGCAGACGGGCCCCGCTGTGCTTCCAGAAACCGGAGAACGTGATGCGGGTCTTCGGGAGGCCCGCCCGGTGCAGATGGCGGCGGCCCTCCGTGGCGAGGGTCGACTCGCCGACGACGAACGCGTATCCCGTCTCGGACACCTTCTCGTGGCGCCGCAGCTCCTCCAGCGCTGCCGCGCCGGGCACGGCGCCGGTGTCGTCGCGGACCACCCACGTCACGGAGACACCGTCGGGCGCGTCGAGGTCACGTCGGTCGCCGTGGGCCGGAATCTCCTGGATGACGCGGCCGACGGTGCCGCGGGGGAGCGAGCGCAGGACGCCGCCCATGGCCGGCAGGCCGCTCTCGTCGGCCACCACAAGGACCTCGGAGGCGTCGTCGGGGCAGTCGAACAGCAGCCCCTGGTCGAGCAGGGCGACGGGGTCGCCCGGACCGGCGGCGCAGGCCCAGATCGCCGCCGCACCCTCCGCCTCGCCGGTCGGCCCGCAGTGCACCACGAAGTCGATGTCCAGCTCGGCCGCCTCCGGACGGAAGTCCGCCACCGTGTAGTTGGCGCAGTGCGGACGCACCTCGTCGGGGAGGGCCAGATAGGGCTCCCACCATTTGGCGCCCGAGAGGTGCGGCAGCACGAACTCGTCCTGGTGCGGCAGTTTGAAGAAGAGCCGGAACCAGTGGTCGTAGCCGCGCCACGGGAACGTGGCGAAGGCGTCACCGGTCACCGTCACACGCTGGATCGACGGGGAGAAACGCACACTGCGCACCACTTCACCGCGGAAGAGGCCGGGGTGCTTCGGGACAAGCCTGGGGTTCTTCGACACGCGGTTAGCTTAGCCTAAGCTAACCGCGTGTCGACCGTCCTCAGTGCAGATATCCCAGGCTCGTCGAGACCTGGTCGGCCTGCTCGATGACGAGGCTGCCCAGCTCTTCCGCGCGATGGGTGAGATCCATGGCGGACAGGGAGCCGGACACGGAGAGCGCGGCCACGATGTCGCCCGACCTGTCCCGCACCGGCACGGCGAGGCAGGCCCGCCCCAGGGCCAACTCCTCGACCTCCGTGGCATAGCCGAGGCGGCGCACCTCGTCGAGCGAGGCGGCGAGGGCGTCGAGATCCGTGACGGTGTGCTTCGTGTACGCCGGATACGAACGGCCCAATAGCTCCGCGACCTCGTCGTCCTTCATGCCGCTGAGCAGTGCCTTGCCCATCGCCGTGGCGTGCAGCGGCGCGAGCCGGCCGATCAGCGTGAACGAACGCGGAGCCCGGGCCCCTTCGAAGTGGCACAGGTAGAACATCTGGTCGCCCTGCCGCTCCGAGACGTTGGCCCCGAGCCCCGTCTGGTGCGCCAGATTCTGGGCGATCTGGCGGGATGCCCGGTGCACGGGCGACTGGTTGAGGGCGACACCGGCCAGGCCGACCAGCCGGGGACCGAGCCGGTGCAGCCCGGTGCGCTCGTCGCGGGCCAGGTAGCCGAGCGATTCGAGGGCCCCCACCAGGCGCGAGACCGTGGACTGCCCGAGGCCGGTCAGGTCGACCAGCTCGGCGATCCGTCGCTCGGGCTGCTCGTCGGTGAAGTAGGTGAGCAGGGAAAGGGCCCGCTCCACGGTCTGCGTCCCGGGACCGGCGCTTCGAGATGAGGCATCCATATAGTGCATCCTATATCCGACGAGCGGCTGAGGGGCGGGCGGAGAGGCTACGCGGACACGGCCCGGTGCCGGGGCAGGGCCAGCTCGTCCAGGATCTCGTCGAGCGCCGTCCGGGTGACCGCGTCCAGGGGCGCGGCCGGCAGCCGGACCGCGGCCGAGGCGATGATGCCGCGCCGGACCAGGACCTCCTTGTGCACCGCCCAGGCCTGGCCCTGACGGACGCCGATGTGGATGAGCGGCTGAAGCGCGCGGTACAGCGCCCGGCCCCGGGCCCGCTCTCCCTTGTCGAGCGCGTCGAGCACGTCCCGGAGCACATCGGAGAACTCGCAGGCCGGCATGGTGCCGACCGAGCCGTTGGCGTGCTCGTCGAGCAGGAACTGGGCGTTCTGGCCGCCGAGGACGGCGAAGTCGTCGCCGGTGGCCGCGACGACGGCCGCCATCTTGGCGGGCGGCGCGGGCACCTCGACCTTGACCGAGCCGATGCGCGGCTCGGCGGCAAGGGCCGCGATCTGCTCGACGGACAGCGCCACCCCGGTCACGCCGGGCGCGTCCTGGATCATCACCGAGGCGTCCGTCGCCGCGGCGACCTCGGCGAAGAACTCCAGGACCTGCGGCGGCGACGGCTTGGTCAGGAACGGCGGCAGCACCATCAGATGGTCGGCGCCGCCGTCGACCGCGCGCCGGGCCAGCTCGCGCGCGGTCACGGTGCTGGTGCCGTTCACCCCGGCCACCAGCGGCAGTTCGGGCCCGGCCACGTCCCGCACGGTGCGCAGGATCACGGCCCGCTCGTGCTCGGTGAGCGCGAACCCCTCGCTGGCCATGCCGAACACGGCGAGCCCGTCGACGCCGCTCGCCAGCTGGAACTCGACCAGCGTGCGCAGTGAGGGGACGTCCAGCTCCCCGGAGTCGGTGAAGGGGGTGGCGAGGATCGGTATGAGGCCCTGGGGGAGTGCGGCTTCCGGGGCTGCGGAGGAGGTGCTCGGGATGCTCAAGGTTCAGTGCTCCTGGGAGAGTTCGCGGACGGTGTCGACGTCGACCTCGATGCCGAGGCCGGGCCCCTCGGGCAGCCGGTAGCCGGCCGGGGTGACCTCGATGGGGGTGCGCAGGATGCTCTGGGCGACGGCCAGGGAGTCGGCCTGGAACTCGAAGAACGGGCAGTCCTGCGTGGCGGCGCTGAGGTGGAGGCCCGCCGCCAGGGCGACGCCGAGCCCGACGGAGTGGTGGCAGGCGACGGGCACGTGCGCGGCCGCGGCGATCTCGGCGATGGCGGTGGCCTCGGTGATGCCGGTGCGGGCGACGTCGGGCTGGGCCAGGCGCAGCGCGCGGCGGCCGATCCAGTCGGCGAACTCGTAGCGGTTGCGCAGCGCCTCGCCGACGGCGATCGGCGTGCTGACGCGGGCGGCGAGCTCACGGTGCCCCTCGACGTCCTCGGGGGCCAGCGGCGCCTCGTAGAAGAGGGCTCCGCGGCGGTCGAGTTCGGCGCCGAGCGTCAGCGCCTCGCCGATGCGGTAGGCCCAGTGCGCGTCGACGGCGATCCGCAGCCCGGGGGCGGCCGCGGCGACGGCGTCGTAGGTGGCCAGGTCGGCCTCGATGCCCTTGCCGAGGGCCAGTTTGACCATCGTGGCGCCCTGCTCGGCGTAGGAGACCGCGAGCCGGGCGCGCAGCTCGTCCGTCGGCTCCGGCAGTCCGGAGACATAGGCCGGTACGTGGTCGCGGTGGGCGCCGCCGAGGAGTTCGGCGACCGAGAGCCCGGTCAGCCGGCCGTGCAGATCCCACAGGGCGATGTCGACGGCGGCCATCGCGTCCGCCTGATGTCCTGTCAGGTGACCGCGCTCGCGCATGAGTTCACGCATGCGGTGCCACAGGGGCCGGACGCGGGTGGGGTCCTGGCCGACGAGCTGGTCGGCCAGGAGCCGGTCCACCACCGCCGCCGGGATCTCGGGGCCGACCGGGGCCAGCGCCTCGCCCCATCCGGTGCAGCCGTCGTCGGTGCCGATCTCCACGAGCAGCGTCTCGAAGCGCCCCGAGTACAGGCTGCGCCACGGCTCGCGCACGACGTACCCGCGCTCCGGCGTCAGCTCGGCGCCGTCCTCGAGCCGCCCCAGGTAGGCCCGGGCGCCTTCCAGTTTGAGCACGTGCGTGCGTACGTGCGTGATGCGAGCCATGCTAAGCCCCTTCGAGCCGTAGTCTTGATGTGGCAATCCACAGTTTGCATAGGACTTGTAAATAGAGCAAGCATCATTAATATCGTGGCTATGCGCTCTCAAGCCTCCGGCTGTTCTGCCGGGGCAGCGCATCCCGGCAGCCCGAGCCGCACGGATCCCCGCCTGCCGCCGCTCCCGTTCCGCACTCCCCATGCGAGGCCCTGATGCAAGAGCAGACCACCGCGCCCGCCGGCCAGGAGGCCGACGCCCCGCCCGCCCCGCACGCGCGCCGCGTGCTGATCGCCGGCAGCATCGGCAACTTCGTCGAGTGGTTCGACATCGGCATCTACGGCACGCTGTCGTCCGTCATCGCGGGCAGCTTCTTCGCGTCGGGCGACCGCACCTCAGCCCTGCTGTCCACGTTCGCGATCTTCGCCGTGGGCTTCGCGATCCGGCCGATCGGCGCCCTCTACTTCGGACCGCTCGCCGACCGCGTCGGCCGCAACCGCGTCCTCGCGATCACGGTCCTCATCACCTCGCTGTCGACCTTCGCGATCGGCGTCCTGCCCACCTACGCCACGGTCGGCGCCCTCGCGCCGCTCCTGCTCGTCCTCGTCCGCCTGGTGCAGGGCTTCGCCGCGGGCGGCGAGACCTCCAGCGCGGTGAGCCTGCTGTTCGAGTACGCGCCCCGCAACCGCCGCGGCTACTACACGAGTTACGGCGCCGCCCTCGGCTTCGTCGCGTTCGTCGTCGGCGCCGGTGTCGCCCTCGTCCTGTCCCTCGCGTTCGGCGACGACCGGATGGCCTCGTACGCGTGGCGCATCCCGTTCCTGCTCGCCCTGCCGCTCGGCATCGCGGGCCTCTACCTGCGGCTCAAGCTGGACGACACCCCCGAGTTCGTCCGCATGGAGAAGTCCGGCGAGATCCCGAAGACGCCGCTGCGCGAGACGCTGCGCACCAGCGGACGCCCCATGCTGATCCTGGCCGGGGTCATCGTCCTCAAGGGCGTGGCGCACTGGACCCTGCAGACCTTCATGGTCAGCTACCTCACCGACACGATGCACTTCAGCCAGACCGCGTCGTTCGCCGCCTCGACCGTCTGCATGGGCGCCGTCGCCGTCCTCATCCCCTGTGCCGGGCTGCTCTCCGACCGCGTAGGACGCAAGCCGCTGCTCATCGGCGGGGCCCTCGGCCTGATCGTGCTCGCCTGGCCGTGCCTGCTCCTGATGTCCTACGACAACGCCCTGCTCGCCGTCGTCGCCATGGTGATCCTGGGCCTGCCCATCGCCGCCTACGACGGTGCCGCGAACGCCAGCATGGCCGAACTGTTCCCGGCCCGGATCCGCACCGGGGCCATCGCCATCCCGTACAACATCTCGGTCGCCCTCTTCGGCGGCACCGCCCCCTACATCGCCACCTGGCTGGTCAGCTCGACGGGCAACGACCTCTCCCCGTCCTGGTACCTGATGGCCGCCGGGCTGCTGACCCTGGTCACGGTGGTGCTCGGGGTGCGGGAGACGGCGGGGCCGCGCGCGGAGAAGATCGTCACCGGCTGAGCGGTGCCCGGGCCGGTTCGGTCAACCGCCGACGACGCCGCGGACCGTGTCGCGCAGCCAGCGCTGCGCCGGGTCGTCGTCGAGGCGCGGATGCCAGGCCATGTGGTAGCGCAGCGGGTCGATCTCGGGCGGCGCCGGCAGGACGCGCAGCGCGGGGTCCGACGCGTGCTCGACGGCGAACCGGCGGGGGAGGGTGGCGATCAGCGACGTGCCCGGCACCGCCCGCGCCGCCACCGAGTGGTAGGGCACGGACAGACCGGCCCGGCGCGGGCGGTGGTGCTGGTCCAGCGGGTCGTCGATCGCGATCTGCCGACCGCCGACGGTGCCGACGACGACGTGCACCGCGTCGAGGTAGTCGTCCAGGTCCGGCCCCGGACCGTCGGCCAGCGGGTGGTCCCGCGCCATGACGCACAGGAACGGATCGTCGAAGAGGTGCTCCGTGCGCAGACCGGAGGAGACCTTTCCCGCGGCGTGGAACAGCAGGTCCACCCGGCCGTGGTCGATGTCCTCGACGATGCCGTCGTGCCACCTGCCGAAGTCCAGGGTCGAGTGCGGCGACTGGCGGAACACGCGCCGGAAGAGGGCCGGGACGAAGACCGAGGCGTAGTCGGTCCCCGCGATCCGGAACGCCTCGGCCGCCTCGGCCGGCGCGAAGGTCTCCGGCGCGAACAGCGTCTCCAGACGGGGCACGACCGCGCCGAGCCGCTGCTGGATGCGCTCGGCGCGCGGAGTGAGCCGGTACCCGCCCGGCGCCCGCACCAGCAGCTCGTCGCCGAAGGTGTCCCGCAGCCGCTGCAGGGCCCGGCTCATCGCGGGCTGGCTCATCCCGGCCAACTCGGCGGCGCGCGAGACATGCCGCTCCGTCAGCAGCGCGTCCAGCGGGCCGAGCAGATTCAGATCCACCCGCTCCATATGCACCATGCGCATAGTCTAGATATCAATGATTCATTAGACAAATAGTTCCCGGCCGGGGGAGGGTGAGAACACCGAGAAGCCGCTACGAGGAGACGAACATGACGGACCAAGGACGCGACGGACGCAGGGTCGCCGTGGTGACGGGCGGATCGGGCGGCATCGGCGGCGCGGTCGCCCGCCGGCTCGCCGATGCGGGCACCGCGGTCGTCGTCCACTACGCGGGGTCCGCGGACCGGGCCGCCGAGGTCGTGGAGTCGATCACCGCGGCGGGCGGGACGGCGTACGCCGCACCGGGCGACGTCGCCGAACCGGAGGAGATGGAGCGCCTCTTCGACGCCGCCGAGGAGCGCTTCGGCGGGGTGGACGTCGTGGTCAACACGGCAGGGATCATGAAGCTGGCGCCCGTGGCCGAGATGGACCTGGACACCTTCGACCGGATGCACCGGGTCAACGTCCGCGGCACGTTCGTCGTCTCCCGGCTCGCCGCCCGCCGACTGCGTCCCGGCGGCGCGCTGATCAACTTCTCGACCTCCGTCACCCGCTTGCAGCAGCCGACCTACGGCGCCTACGCGGCGACCAAGGGCGCGGTCGAGGCGATGACCCTGATCCTCGCCCGCGAGCTGGGCGGCCGCGACATCACCGTCAACGCCGTGGCGCCCGGGCCGACCGCGACCCCGCTCTTCCTGGAGGGCAAGAGCCCCGAACTGATCGACCGGATCGCCTCGGCCGCCGCGCTCGGACGGCTCGGCACGCCGGAGGACATCGCGGGCGCCGTCGCCTTCCTGGCCGGGCCCGACGGCCGCTGGATCAACGGACAGGTGCTCTTCGCCAACGGCGGCGCCGCCTGACACCGGCACCCCGACTCCGTAGACCGGGGCCGAACGGGTGACCCGCCCGCCGGCCTGCCGGTTCAGCCCGCCGCGCGGCGGATCCGGCGTCCGCTGATGCGGCGCGGTGTGACGAGCAGCCACTGGGTCCGCTCGCCCCCGGCCCACGGCTCGGAGTGGGCCTGCCCGGACAGTTCGGCGGCGGTGTCCGGATCGGAGACGGCGCACGCGACCCCGACGACGAGCACGCTCCAGCCCTCGCTCAGCGCGTCGTCCACCCGGTCCACCTCGAAGCCGATCTCCTGGCCCGAGGCGCCCGACAGCGACGAGCCCGGCCGCGTACGGAAGGCGACGGAACCCCCGGACGTCATCGTGTAGTTGACCGGCAGCACCACCGGCCCGTGCGGCAACTGGACGGCGACCCGGCCCACACCGTGCGTCGACAGCAGCGCGCGGCACTCCTGCTCCGACAGCTCGAGGAACTCGGGGGCGCGCGCCGCGTCGGCGGTTCCGGGCGGGCGTGTGTACGTCCCGCCGAGCAGGGTGTCGACGTCCGTGTCCAGAGCGGCGGCCAGCCGCAGGGCGAAGCCGGAGGCGGGGTGGGCGGCCTGTTCCTCCACGTACCGGACGTACGCCTCCGAGGCGCCGGTCCGGTCCGCCAGGTCCTGGGCGGTCAGGCCGAGTTCCCGGCGGCGCGCCGCCACCCGGCGCCCGAAGTCGCTGTGCTGGACCGCTGCCGCCTCCGTGGGCTCCGGCGCCTCGGGCATCCTCGTCTCCCTCCGTCGATCACGTCCCTCGGATCGTCCGGCAGCCCGAAACCGCGCGCAACCGCGGGCCGGTCCGATCACCCAGGGCGCATTGAGTGCGCGTACTCAGGTGGGGGACGGCCGCGCGTTGCGAGGATCGGCGCGGAGGCGCGGCCGGGAGGGCCGGGCCGCCACCGACCGAGAACGTCCGCGCCAGTTACGGAGATTTCGCCATGTCCCGTCGCATCGTCCTGTCCGCCGTCGCCGGTGCCGCCGTCCTCGCGGGCGCCGGAGCCTTCGCGCTCGCCTACGCCGGGGACGGCGCGCCCGTCCTCGGCCACGGCACCGCCCGCTACACCGCCCCGCAGGGCGACCGGGACGGCTCCTTCAGCTACTCCACCGAGGTCACGGCTTCGGCCGGACTCAAGAGCCTCAAGGTGCTGGCCTGGCCGGAGAAGTCCGAGCTCGGCGAGAAGCCGCCGACCGCCGCGGAGATGGCCCGGGCGGAGAAGGCGAAGTGCGCGCCCGCGGGCGGGGACACCCGGCGGTGCGCCTACACCGTCACGGTGAAGGCCGCCGACGCCGACGCGTTCCCGCGGGGGTCCTGGCACGTCGCCGTGCTCGCCACCGACAAGGACGGCGCCACCGCACTGGACACCGAGGCGGTGGACTTCACCGTCGGCTGACCGACCCGCTCACCGCTCACCGCGGTAGAGCTCGGAGGCGAGGGCGATGGCGGTGTGGGTCGCCGGATGCGGGTCCCGCGTGCGCCAGATGAGATGCACGGGCACGGGGTCGGCGTCGCGCAGCGGCCGGTAGGTGATGCCGTCGCGCCGGTACTGCGCGGCGGTGGCCTGCGGGGTGAGGCCGATGCGGCGGCCGGTGGCGATGGCGGCCAGCCAGTCGTCGATGTCCTGGGTGTACTCGACGGCGGGCTGCCGGTCCGCCGGCCACAGGTCGAGGGTGGTGGTGCCGGTGCGGCGGTCGATGGCCAGGGTGCGGGTGGGGATCTCGGCCAGCCGGATGCCGCGGCGCCGCGCCCAGGGGTCGTCGGAGGCCATCGCGACACAGCGGGTCTCGTGGCCGATCAGGGCATGGGCCCAGGGCATCGCATCGAGCGGGGTACGGATGACGGCGAGGTCGCACAGCCCCTCCGCCAGGCCGCCGGTGGGGGTGTTGTGGCGGATCAGGCGCAGCTCCGTCTCCGGATGCTGTTCGTGCCAGCGGCGCTGGAACTCGGTGGTGTGACGGCCGAAGGCGGACCAGGCGTGACCGAGGTGCAGCCGGGTACGGCCGGTGGCGGCCTCGTGGACGAGTGCGTCGGCGCCGCCGAGCAGGACCCGGGCGCGGGCGAGCACCTGCACCCCGGCCGGCGTCGGTGTGATGCTGCGGCTCGTGCGGTGCAGCAGCCGCACCCCGAGCAGGTCCTCCAGGGCGGCCAGGGTGCGGGACACGGCGGCCTGGGACGTACCGAGTTCGTGGGCGGCGTCGGTGAAACCACCGGTGTCGACGATGGCGACCAGGCACCGCAGGTGCTTCAACTCCAGTGCTCTCGCGGCGTCCGCGCTCCCGTACGCATCCATACGCCCAGCGTATAGGTGGTCGTCCGGATGCATTTTGCGTATGCCCCGGACGGTCCCATCGTGAGGCGCATGCAGACCGAATCATCCGCCGGGGCGCGTACCGGCCGAGGCCCCGGAGTGGCCCTGATGCTGGGCAGCGGACTGGCCAACCAGACCGGGGCGGCCGTCGCCGCGCTGGCGTTCCCGGTGATCGGCCCGGTCGGGGTCGTCGCGGTCCGCCAATGGGTGGCGGCCGTCGTGCTCGGTGCCGTCGCCCGCCCACGACCCGGCCGGTTCACCGCCGCCCAGTGGCGCCCGGTGCTCGCCCTCGCCGTGGTCTTCGCCGCGATGAATCTGTCCCTCTACACGGCGATCGACCGCATCGGGCTCGGCCTGGCCGTCACCCTCGAGTTCCTCGGCCCGCTGGCCGTGGCCCTCGCGGGCTCGCGGCGGCGGACCGATCTGCCGGCCGCCGTGGCGGCGGCGGGCGCGGTGGCCGTACTCACCCGGCCCACGCTCTCCACCGACTACCCCGGCATCGGCCTGGGCCTGCTGGCCGCCGTCTGCTGGGGCTGCTACATCCTGCTCAACCGCACCATCGGCGCCCGGCTGCCCGGACTGGAGGGATCGGCCACCGCGGCGGCGGTCTCCGCGGCCCTGTATCTGCCGGTCGGGGCCTGGGTGCTGTGGCACCACCGGCCAGGACCGACGGCCCTGGGCTGCGCGCTGGCGGCCGGGGTGCTGTCCTCCGCGGTGCCGTTCCTCGCCGACCTGCTGGCCCTGCGCCGCGTCCCGGCCGCCTTCTTCGGGGTGTTCATGAGCGTCAACCCGGTCTTCGCGGCCCTGGTCGGTCTCGTCGTGCTCGGGCAGCACCTGGACACCGCCGCCTGGTGCGCGATCGCCGCGGTCGTCGGCGCGAACACCCTGGCCGTCGCCACCGCGCGGAACTGACGGGCCCGTCGTCTCACCCGGCCACGCACTGCTCGATCACCGAGGCGACCTGCTCCGAGGCGGGGGAGTTGCGCTGCGCGCGGCGGGCGAGCAGCAGGTCGACCGGTTCGGGATCCGTCAGCGGGACGTAGGTGACGCCTTCGAGGCTGAGGCTGCGGACCGACTGCGGGACGAGGGCGACACCGTGTCCGGCGGCCACGAAGACGACCAGCGTCGCCGTCTCGCCGACCTCGGTCAGCGAGGCGGGGGAGAAACCCGCCCGCTCGCACGCCGCCAGCACCAGGTCGTACATCGAGGACCGGGACCGCGAGGGATGGACGACGAACGGCTCGTCGGCCAGCGCCTCCAGCGGGATCCGCCGCCGCCCGGCCAGCGGATGGTGCGCGGGGAGCACGGCCACCAGCGGCTCGGACCGCAGCGAGGTGACGCGCAGGTCGTCGCCCGCGACCCGACCCCGCAGGACCGCGAGGTCGTACGTCCCCGAGGACAGCCCCTCGACGAGTTCCGGGGTGAGCAGCTCGCCGCGCAGGTCCAGGGTGATCCCTGGCAACCGCGCGCGGACCGTACGGGCCACGCGCGGCAGCACGTCGTAGGTCGCCGTACCGATGAAGCCGACGGAGACCCGTCCGGCATGCCCGGTGGCCAGCTCGTGCAGATGGACCCGTGCCCGCTCCTCCTCCGCGACGAGCGCGCGGGCGTATCCCGTGAGCTGACGGCCGGCCTCGGTCGGTTCGACACGGCGCGTCGACCGGTTGAACAGCGGCACGCCCAGCTCGCGCTCCAACTGCTTGATCTGCTGGGACAGGGCGGGCTGCGCCACGTGCAGCCGGGCCGCCGCGCGCCCGAAGTGACACTCCTCGGCGAGGGCGAGGAAGTACCGCAGCTGACGCAGTTCCATGCCGCCCACCCTACCTGTGGTTATAAAGACGCCTTATCAATCGATGTCGACTGGGTCTTGGACGTGATGAACGGGGCGCACCTAGCGTGAGGGCGTGACCCACAGTTATCTGTACGCAGCAGTGCGCACGCCCTTCGGACGGTTCTCCGGCGCCCTCGCGAACGTCCGGCCCGACGACCTCGCGGCGCTCGCCGTCACCGGGACCCTGGCGAAGACCCCCGCGCTCGACCCGGCCGAGATCGGCGACGTCGTCTGGGGCAACGCCAACGGCGCGGGCGAGGACAACCGCAACGTCGGCAGGATGGCCGTCCTGCTCGCGGGGCTGCCCACCTCGGTGCCCGCCACGACCGTCAACCGGCTGTGCGGCTCCTCCCTGGACGCCGCCGTCATCGGCTCCCGCGCCATCGAGACCGGCGACACGGACATCGTGCTCACCGGCGGCGTCGAGTCGATGACCCGCGCGCCGTGGGTCCTGCCCAAACCCTCGCGCGCCTTCCCCGCCGGAGACGTCACCGCCGTGTCGACCACGCTCGGCTGGCGCCTGGTCAACGAGCGCATGCCCGAGGAGTGGACCGTCTCCCTGGGCGAGGCCAACGAACAGCTCGCGGACCGCTTCTCCGTCGCCCGTGAACGCCAGGACGCCTTCGCCGCCCGCTCCCACCAACTGGCCGACGCCGCCTGGAACGACGGGTTCTACGACGACCTGGTCGTCCCCGTCACCGTCGACGCCGAGGGCACCACGCTCGACCGCGACGAGGGCATCCGCCCCGGCTCCACCGCGCAGAAGCTGGCCGGGCTCAAGCCGGTGTTCCGGCCCGACGGCGTCATCACGGCCGGGAACGCCTCCCCGCTGAGCGACGGCGCCTCGGCCGTCCTGCTGGGCTCGGCCGCCGCCGCGGACCGGATCGGCACCGACCCGCTCGCCCGGATCGCCGGACGCGGCGTGTCCGCCCTCGACCCGCAACTGTTCGGCTACGCACCGGTGGAGGCGGCGAACCGGGCGCTGAAGGCCGCGGGGATCTCCTGGCGGGATGTCGGAGCGGTCGAGCTCAACGAGGCGTTCGCCGTGCAGTCCCTCGCCTGCGTGGACGCCTGGGACATCGACCCCGACATCGTCAACGCCAAGGGCGGGGCGATCGCGCTCGGCCACCCCCTCGGCGCGTCCGGCGGCCGGCTCCTGGGCACGCTCGCCCACCGGCTCGGTGCGTCCGGCGAACGCTGGGGGGTTGCCGCCATCTGCATCGGCGTCGGCCAGGCCCTCGCGGTCGTCCTGGAGAACGTCACGGAGGCGAAGCGATGACCACCCAGCTGTGTGCCGACCCCGACGAGGCGGTCGCCGGAATCGAGGACGGCTCCACCGTGCTCGTCGGCGGCTTCGGCATGGCCGGCATGCCCGTCGAGCTGATCGACGCGCTGATCCGCCAGGGCGCCGCCGACCTGACGGTCGTCTCCAACAACGCCGGCAACGGCGACACCGGACTCGCCGCGCTCCTCGCCAAGCGGCGGGTCCGCAAGGTGATCTGCTCCTTCCCGCGGCAGGCGGACTCCTGGGTCTTCGACGACCTCTACCGCACGGGCAGGATCGAGCTGGAGGTCGTGCCGCAGGGAAATCTCGCCGAGCGGATGCGGGCGGCGGGCGCCGGAATCGGCGCCTTCTTCTGCCCGACGGGCGTGGGCACCCTGCTCGCCGAGGGCAAGGAGACCCGCGAGATCGACGGACGGACGTACGTCCTCGAATACCCGATCAAGGGGGACGTCGCGCTGATCGGCGCCCACCGCGCCGACCGCATGGGCAACCTGGTCTACCGCAAGACCGCCCGCAACTTCGGCCCCGTCATGGCCACCGCGGCGACCACCGTGATCGCGCAGGTCGGTGAGGTCGTGGAGACGGGTGCACTCGATCCGGAGACCGTCGTGACCCCGAGCATCTATGTGGACCGAATCGTGCAGGAGGCGGGACGCCGATGACCCCCGTGAACCAAGTGACGGACCGACAGGGACCGCTGGGCAAGCACGACATCGCCGCGCTCATCGCCCAGGACATCCCCCGGGGCGCCTTCGTCAACCTGGGCATCGGCCAGCCGACCCTCGTCGCCGACCACCTGCCCGCCGACTCCGGCGTGGTCCTCCACACCGAGAACGGCATGCTCAACATGGGCCCGGCCGCCCTCGAGGGCGAGGTGGACCCCGACCTGACGAACGCGGGCAAGGTGCCCGTCACCGAACTGCCCGGAGCCGCGTACTTCCACCACGCCGACTCCTTCGCCATGATGCGCGGCGGCCACCTGGACATCTGCGTCCTCGGCGCGTTCCAGGTCTCCGCGGCGGGCGACCTGGCCAACTGGCACACGGGCGCTCCCGACGCGATCCCCGCCGTCGGCGGCGCCATGGACCTGGCGATCGGCGCCAAGAAGGTCTTCGTGATGATGACCCTCTTCACCAAGGACGGCGCCCCCAAGCTGGTCCCCGACTGCGACTACCCGCTCACCGGGCTGCGCTGCGTGGACCGGGTCTACACCGATCTCGCGGTGTTCGACATCTCCGCGCAGGGCGTCCGGGTCACGCGGACCTTCGGCATCACGCCCGATGAACTCGCCGCGCGTCTGGAGGTGCCGCTGACCTTCGCGCAGGGGAGCTGACCGGGGGCGGGGGTGAACGGCGGCCCGCGCACAGGCCCTCCACAGACTTAGGGTAGGTTAACCTAAGTCTGCTGCGGAGGGCCCGAGTTGCCTGCTCGCCGGGCCGCCGCCGCGTTCCCCGTCGCCGGAGCCGCCCTGGCCCTGGCCGTCGTCTACGCCTCCACGGGCACCGGATTCCGCAATCCCGGCCCTGTCCGCCCTCACCGGCGCGCTCCTCCTGATGGCGGCGGACATCGCGGCCCACAACTCCCCGGTCTTCGAGAGCCGTGCGCCGGTCGACGCCTCAGTCCGCCCACCGCCACTCCGCGATCTCCGGAAGATCGGTGCCGTGCTCGCGGATCCAGCGGTGATGGCGGGTACGGGCGTCCGCCATGCGCTGCCGTACCGGGGCCGCGGACACGGCCAAGCCGGGCACGCGGTCGATGACGTCCATGACCAGCCGGAACCGGTCGAGGTCGTTGCGGACGACCATGTCGAACGGGGTGGTCGTGGTGCCGGACTCCTTGTAGCCCCGCACATGCAGATTCGCGTGCCCGTCACGGCGGTAGGCGAGGCGGTGGATCAGCCACGGGTAGCCGTGGTAGCCGAAGATGACCGGCTTGTCGCGCGTGAACAGGCCGTCGTACTCGGCGTCGCTCATGCCGTGGGGGTTCTCCTCCGCGGGCAGCAGCGTGGTCATGTCGACGACGTTGACGACCCGCACGGCCAGCTCGGGCAGATGCCTGCGCAGCAGTTGGGCGGCGGCCAGGATCTCCTGGGTCGGCACGTCCCCCGCGCAGGCGAGGACCACGTCGGGCTCTCCGCCGTGCTCCGACCCGGCCCATTCCCACACGCCCGCGCCGCGGGCGCAGTGCGCGCGTGCCTCGTCCAGGGAGAGCCAGTCGGGGCCGGGGTTCTTGCCGGCCACGATGACGTTGACGTGGTCGCGGCTGCGCAGGGCCCGGTCGGCGACGGCCAGCAGGGTGTTGGCGTCCGGCGGCAGGTACACCCGGACGATGTGCGGACTCTTGTTGAGGACGTGGTCGACGAAGCCGGGGTCCTGGTGCGAGAAGCCGTTGTGGTCCTGGCGCCACACGTGTGAGGTGAGCAGGTAGTTGAGCGAGGCGATGGGTGCCCGCCACGGCAGCTCGCGCGAGGTCTTCAGCCACTTGATGTGCTGGTTCACCATGGAGTCGACGATGTGCACGAACGCCTCGTAGCACGAGAACAGGCCGTGTCGTCCGGTGAGCAGATAGCCCTCCAGCCAGCCCTGGCACAGATGCTCGGACAGCACCTCCATGACCCGGCCGTGCGGGTCGAGGTTCTCGTCGACGGGCAGGACGCGCTCCTGCCAGGCCTTGCCGCTGGCCTCGTACACCGCCTGAAGCCGGTTGGAGGCGGTCTCGTCCGGGCCGACCAGCCGGAAGTTGCGCTCCTGGGCCGTGTCGGCCATGACCTTCGCCAGCAGATTGCCCAGCACCTCGGTCGGGGCGTTCAGCGTCGCGCCCGGCTTGTCGACCGGCACCGCGAACGCGTCGAGGGACGGCAGCGGCAGGGCGCGCAGGCGCAGGCCGCCGTTGGCGTAGGACGACGAACCCAGCCGCCTGGACCCGTCCGGTACACAGGCCAGCACATCCGGGGTCGGACGCCCGTCGGCGTCGAACAGTTCCTCGGGACGGTACGAGCGCAGCCAGCTCTCCAACTGGGCGAGGTGCGCGGGGTTCTCGCGGACTCCCGCCAGCGGGACCTGGTGGGCACGCCAGGTGTTCTCCACGGGCTGCCCGTCGACCTCGGCGGGACCGGTCCAGCCCTTGGGCGTGCGCAGCACGATCATCGGCCACCGCACGGGCGCCGTGGCCTCGCCGGTCCTGGCAGCCCGCTGGTGGTCGGTGATCAGGTCGAGGGCCCGGTCCAGAGCGGCGGCCATGGCCCGGTGCACCCGCGCGGGGTCGTCGCCCTCGACGTACAGCGGCAGATGCCCGTAGCCGCGCAGCAGCGCGTCGAGTTCGTCGCGCGGCATCCGCGACAGCACTGTCGGATTGGCGATCTTGTAGCCGTTGAGGTGCAGGATGGGCAGGACGGCGCCGTCGTGCACGGGGTCGAGGAACCGGCCCGAGTGCCAGGACGCGGCCAGCGGGCCCGTCTCCGCCTCACCGTCCCCCACCACGCAGGCGACCAGCAGCTGGGGATGGTCGAACGCGGCCCCGTAGGCGTGCGCCAGCGAATACCCCAGCTCACCGCCCTCGTGAATGGATCCGGGCACCTCGGGCGCCACATGGCTGGGCACGCCGCCCGGGAACGAGAACTGCTTGAACAGACGGGCCATGCCCGCCTCGTCCCGGCCCACGTCCGGACTGATCTCGCTGTAGCTGCCCTCCAGCCAGGTGTTGGCCAGCACCGACGGCCCGCCGTGGCCGGGGCCCCACACGCACAGAGCGTCCAGGTCCCGCCGCTTGATCACGCGGTTCAGGTGGGTGTACACGAGATTCAGGCCGGGCGAGGTGCCCCAGTGCCCGAGCAGCCGCGGCTTGATGTGCTCCGGGCGCAGCGGCTCGCGCAGCAGCGGGTCCGCCATCAGGTAGATCTGTCCCGCGGCCAGATAGTTCGCCGCGCGCCAGTGGGCGTCCAGCGCCCGCAATTCGTCGTCGCCGAGTGCGAGGGCGCCGGGGTCGTCGGACGTCGTCATCACTGCTCCAGACTGTGGTGGCCCTGGGGAGTCGTTCGCGTCTGGGTTCCCACGCAGGCCAGGGCCACTCACGCGGTTCCGCGCGTCTCCTTCCACCCTGACGCAACCCGCCGGGGCGCGCACGGCCGCGTCGTGCGGCTCGCCTGAGGAGCGGCGGTCGGGCTGCCGTTCGCGGGCCGAGGAACATCGGGCCGTGGCAGCACAATTGACCTGGGACAGGGCTCGCCGTCGCCGCGGGCAGGCGCGCACGGCAGGTGTGCCGACGTCCCGTAAGATCGTTGCCCGCAGCGCTTGGGCAAAACAGGTGCTCGTTGACAGCAGGCTGACACCGTCGCCGGCTGCGCAGCGCCATGCCCGGTTTCCGTAGCTTCGGTGCCGCCTGCGTCCGGTCGTCCATGTGTCAGCCCTTTCCCTGAGAGCCCCCGGGCTCGTGAAGGAGCGGAATGGGCACCCACGACCGAACCATCCGGCTGGACCTCGCGTCCACGGCACTCTTGTCCCCGTGCCTTCCGCACCCCGCGCCCGCCGCGGCCGACGGAGGGGCTTTCGCGGAACGCCGTGTCGGGTGGGGAACGGCAGGACCGCGTGCCACCAGTGCGCGTCCCGAGCCAGCACGGACGAACGACCCGCGGGCGGGCGGCCGAGCAGCGAGACGGCCGGCCGGGGGCCGGCCGGTCACCCGGGCCCGCGGGGCCGCGGCGTGACGCGCGTACCGGAGGTGACGGTCCGGTGGCTGCAGACCGTCCCGGTCAGGCTCGTGCGCCTGACCGGAGACTTCGACGCGCCGAGCCTGGCGGCTCTGGTGGAGCCCCTCCTGGAACAGGTGCCGCGGGCGGAGGAACTGCTGGTGCTGGATCTGAGGGCGGCTCGCCCGACGGACGCGGCCGCCGCGTCTGCCCTGGCGGCCGAGCTGAGTACCGGTGGGGCGCGCACCGCGCTGGTGGTGGCGACGCCGGCGGCGTTCTCCACGGCGACGCCCGGGCCGCGGGTGCACTCCACCGTCGAGGCGGCTCTGGCAGCCCTGCCGGACCTGCCCGCCGGGACGGTCGAAGCGCTGACGGGAGCGCATGCCGGTGATCCGACGCCGGGCCGGTTCGCGGACCTTCAGCAGCAGGTCTTCGGGCTGCGGTCCAAGTCCCGCAGCCGGGAAGTGATCGGCATGGCACAGGGAATTCTTCTCGAACGCTACGGGCTTCGCTCTCCGTCGGCGGCGTTCGACCTGCTGCGGGTGGCCTCTCAGCACCACAACGTGCCGGTGCGGATCCTGTCCGCGGAAGTGGTCGCGACCGCGCGGTCGGCGTCCCGGCGGGCGTCGTCGCGGCACCTGGCGGGCCGGGACGTGAGCAGGGGCCCGGCCGGCGGCCTGTTCGCGGACACGGACCTCGACGCGGGCGACTTCAAACAGGTCATGCGCGCCATGGTGGGCGAGGCGATGAACCGGGCGGACGCGGACGCCGTCGAAGCGCACCTCCCGCACGCGGCGCTGGGCAGAGCGCTGATCCTGGAAGGGGCTTCCGGGCTGGACGCGGCGTACCGCAACGACGCCGCCGAGGTCAGGGACCCGCTGGCCCTGCCCGTACTCGTGCACGCCAAGGCCCGGACGGTACTCGTTCCGGACCTGGCCACCGACTTGAACATCGGCACGTCCGCGCTGGGGCGTGCGGCGCTCGCCGCGGGAAGCCGGGCCCTGCTCGGTGTGCCCGCCCTGCACCACGACCGCACCTGTGGGGGCGTCATCACCGTCCACCGCGGCCGCCCGGGACACTGGCCGACCGAAGCCCAGCGGACCGGCTTGGAGTCACTGGCCGGGGAACTGGCCGGCTGGCTCGCCTGGTACCGGGAGGTCGTCGTCCTCAACGCCGTGGAGTATCTGCACGAGCAGGCCGCCGCGTAACCCTTCCGGCGCGCGAGGGTTGGGAACACAGCCCTCGTGCCATGCCCGGTCGATCTCTCCGATTGATTGCACGGCGCCAACCTGGATGTGTCCGCGACCGCGTACGCGCGGGTCGGTGGCTTCCGCCCGTACGCGAGTGCGAGGACCGCGATCTCGCTGCCAGGCTCGCGGCGACCCGGCACCGGATCGCCCCCTCGGGGCAGTGCGTCCACACGTCGTCCCGCTTGCGGGGGCGCGCCCGGCGGGCTGGCCGACCTTCTTGCCGCGCTCTTCGTGCCCGACACCGCAGGACCGCACGGGGTCGGGCACGAGACAGGTGGGGGAGCGGAGCCGGTCAGCGGCGGCCCTTGAGCTGTTCGACGCCGGCGACACCGACCGCGGCGAGCGCGATCTGGATGACGAGTTCGATCCAGTCGATGCCCTTGGTGTCGGCGACCCCGAAGGCGCCGGCGATGGCCGTTCCGACGAGAGCGGCGACGATGCCGACCAGGATCGTCCACAGAATGCCGATGTGCTGGCGGCCGGGAAGGGCCAGACGGCCCAGCAGGCCGATCACGATGCCTATCACGATCGCGGTGATGATGCCCGAGATCTCCATGAGCGGGTCCCTCTCGCCGGTGCGACGGGTTGTCGGAGTACGAGTTCCCCGACCGCGGGCGGGCAGTCGTGCTTCATAGCCCCCGTGTTCCAACTGGCTTCAGGAGAGGCCCTGTTGGCGTCGTGCGGAGCGCTTCTTGAGCCATGCGGGCAGGGCGTACCAGCAGAGTGCGAACCACAGGAGGATCCCGCCCGCGAGGACCTCGGCGAGCAGATCGGGCAGCACCACGTGCAGGATCAGCAGCACGGTGCAGCTGATGGTCAGCGCGAGCAGGACCAGCCCCGTGACCATCAGGCGCCCGGCGACCTTGACCATGTCGTCCTTCAACTGCTGCCCCGTCAGCAGCCGGTGCAGCGAGACCGGTGCGATGAGGGCGCCGGTCGCGGCGGCTCCGAGAATCACGGTCACCACGTAGACGGTGGTGTCGAACGCCCCGAGGTCTCCGAAGCGGGGCGTGAAAGCGACGCTCAGCAGAAAGCCGAAGAGGATCTGCACCCCGGTCTGCGCGACGCGCGTCTCCTGGAGGATCTCGGCCCAGCGCCGGTTGGCCCGCTCGTGGGCCTCTTCACGGCTCCGGTCCTGGATCGTGGCCGGTCTGGACATCTCTTCCGTACTCATGGGCGACCTCCCTCGTACAGGGCGGTTGCCCGCGGACCCGCCGTATAGGCCTGGCGCCCCGGCGGCCACGGCCGCGCCGGAAGCCCGGGACGTCACCCCCGCGTGTCCGCGAACGGGCTGTGGTCGATCCGCGCCAACAGGTCCGCCGTGTCCGCGTACACCTGCGCGGCGCCCGCCTCCTCCAGCGCGGCCCGGCTCACTCCGCCGCTGAGCAGCGCCACCGGCGTGACACCGGCCCGGCGGGCCGCGCGCATGTCCCAGACGGAGTCGCCCACGAAGACGCTCTCCCCGGCCCGTGCGTCCGCCAGGCTCAACGCGTGCTCGACCGGGTCGGGAGCCGGCTTGCCCGCGCGCACGTCGTCTGCGCTCGCGATCGCGGTGATGACGTCGTCCGCGTCGATCGCGCCGCGCAGCGCGCCGAGTTCGGAGCCCCCGGCGGACGTGGCCAGGACGACGGCCCATCCTTCGCCGTGCAGCCGCCGGAGCAGGTCCGCGGCTCCCTCGAAGGGCGCGAGACGTTCGTGCCAGGCGCCGTACAGGGCCTTGTGGCCCGCGCTGATGTGCGCGTCCTGATCCTGATCGTGCCCCTTGCCGAGCAGATGCTCCAGGAGGTCGCTTCCGCCGAGGCCGACGGCGCCGTGGACCGAGGCCATCGGCACCGGGTGCCCCGCCTGCCGCAGCGCCTCCCACCAGCACACCGTGTGCAGGTAGTTGGTGTCGACGAGCGTTCCGTCCACGTCGAACACTGCCGCTCGTGCGTTCATCGGGGGTTCCTTTCACGGGTGTGTTCGGTGCGGGTTCCGGTGCCGGTCACCCCTGCTCGTCCCGCAGCCGTCGCAGGGCGTCACGGGCGGGTCCCAGCGCCCGCCCCCTGCGCGCCAGGTCGCCCCAGGGACGGGTGCGGGCCTGGGCGAGGGCGTTGTCGATGGTCCAGCTCCGCGCCGTGAGCGCCGGGTCGTCGAGCTGGTCCCAGGCGATCGGCGTGGCCACGGGGGCGCCGGGCCTCGCCCGCACCGTGTACGGCGCGACGGCTGTCTGGGCGTAGGCGTTGCGCTGCACGTCGAGGTACAGCCGATCGCCCCGGTCCTCCTTGCGCACGGCGGTGGTGAGCCGGTCCGGGTGGGCCGCGGCCAGGGCGCCGGCCGCCTCCTTGGCGAAATCGTGGACGTCGTCGAAGGTGTGCCGGCCCTTGAGGACCGCGACGACGTGCAGTCCGCGCGAGCCCGTGGTCATCGCCCCGGAGGAGAGGCCGATGTCCTCGAAGAGTTCCCGCACCTGGCGGGCGGCCGCCCGGACGGCCTCGAAGTCGTCGTCCCCGGACGGGTCGAGGTCGAACACCACACGGTCCGGGTGCCGGACGGCCGGGGCCCGGGACTGCCAGCGGTGCAGCGTGACCGCCGCCTGGTCGGCGAGGTACACCAGCGTCGCCGTGTCGTCGCAGACCGGGTGCACGACGGTGCCGTCCTCCTTCGGCACCGTCACGCGCCGGATCCACTCGGGGAAGTACGCGGGGGTGTTCTTCTGCATGATGCGGGAGCCGTCGAGGCCGTCGGGGAGACGCTCCAGCATCAAGGGGCGTCCGCGCAGATGGGGGAGCATGAACGGGGCGATCTCCCGGTAGTACCCCACGAGATCCCCCTTGGTGATCGCGTCTGAGCTCCCGACCGCGGGCAGCAGCGTCTTGTCCTGCCGATGCAGGGTCAGCGTGTGGCGGCCGACCCGCAGCGACTGTGTTCGGGGCATCGGAACAGCACTTCCTTTCGTCAGCCGGCCCGGGCCAGGCAGTCGTCCACCACCCGCTGGTCCAGGGCCGCGCGTACGAGCGCCGCCGCCAGCGTCGCCCGGGAGGCGCTTCCCGCGAGACGGGTGAGGGCGGCGGGGCTTTCCGGCAGGCCGAGGCGGTCGGCGCCCTGAAGGGCCTTCGCGTCCAGGAAGGGCGCGTACTCGGGCCACACGTCCTGCACCTCGCGCAGGAAGATGTCGGCACCGGCCGGACCGAGGCCCGGTGTGCGGCGCAGCAGGGCACGCAGTTCGTCGACGTCCCCGTCCGCCCGCGCGCGCACCGTCCGCAGGTCTCCGCCGAAGTCGTCCAGCAACAGCCTCGCTCCGTCGCCGAGCTGGGTGGCCGTGCGCTCGTCGTAGCGGCGGTAGCCGCCCTCGCCGAGGGCGTCGACGCGTTGCTGCCACGTCGCGTCCGCCATGGGGCGGGGGCCGCGCAGCCCGGCGTCGTACAGGGCCCGCGCGGCCGCGACCGCGATCGAGGCCCGGATCCTGGCGCTGAGCAGGATCGCGAGCACGAGGGTCCGGTACAGCGGCTGCGGTGTGTCCCGCAACCGGATGCCCGCTTCCGCCGCGTAGGTCCGGCCGTGCTCGCGCAGCAACGCCCGCATCATGTCCTTCTGCCCGGTCATGTCCGCACCCGCTCCCTGACCACGTCGGTCGGTTTCCCGTCGTCGCGCGGCCACTCCGAGAACGCGCCCTGCGCCACCAGGGTCGGGCCTGTCATCGCGGTCCGCCTCTCTCCGCCTCGGCCACCTGGCGCAGGGTCCGCCCGCTGCGGGCCGATCGGGCGCGCCGCGGGTCGGGGGTGCCGCCGGTGCGGTGTCCGGAACCGGTGCGCACCAGCAGCCAGGTCGGTTTCGCGGAGGCCTTGCCGGACTTCTCCTCGCGGCTGTGGAAGCGGGTGAGGGCGTACTGGCCGTGCAGTTTGCCGCCGTGCAGTTCGAACGTGGCGTGCCCGTCGGCGAGGGCCTGTCCGAAGGGCACCGGACGGTCGTGCCTGTCGTGGCTGGTGGGCCGGTACGTTCCGCTGTCCCAGACGATCACGGTGCCGCCGCCGTACTCGCCCTCCGCGATCACCCCCTCGAAATCCCGGTACGACAGGGGGTGGTCCTCGGTCGGGATGGCGAGTCTCTTGTCCTGCGGATCGGCGGACGGCCCCTTGGGGACGGACCAGGACTTGAGCACGCCGTCGACCTCCAGACGGAAGTCGAAGTGCAGGGTGCTCGCGTCGTGGATCTGGACGACGAACACGGGCCGCTCGTCCGCGTCGGCCGAACGTTTCGGCGGATCGGTCTCGCTGTGCGGCTCCTTCGTGCGGTGGAAGTTCCGCTTGTCGTGATAGGCCCGCAGGCCGTCCTTCTCGCTCACGGCGACCTCCCTCGTTCGGACCGCGGACGCTCAGGAACCGGTGCGGGGCCCGGGTTCCTGCTGGTTGGCCTCGCGTACCGCGCGGTCGTTGCGTGCGCTGCCCCAGGCCCGGATCCGCCGGGCGACCGGATGGCGGGGCTCGCCGGCCTCGGCACCCTGGCGCAGCGGCCCCCGGCCGGACGCGGACGGCAGAAGGCGCGCGGCGACGCCGCTCAGGCGGGTGGTGAGGCCGGGAGCGACACCGTGCGCGAGCTGCGCCGCCTTGGCCGGTGCGGTGAGCACCAGGCGGGCCCGTCGCTGGATCACCGCGTCCACGATCCTGCGGGCCGCCCGGTCGGCGTCCATGGACAGCAGCGGAGCGCCCGCGGCGGTGCTGAACCAGCCGAACTCGGCACTCGTGTCCCCGCCGAACTCCGCCTGCCGGTGCGAGCCGGTCCGCATGAGCCCGGGGTGGACGGTGGTGACGCTCACGCCCGTGGCCGCCGTCTCGGCGTGCAGTCCCTCGGCGAGCGCGCCGACCGCGGCCTTGGCGCACGAGTACGGCAGCAGGTGGGGCACCCCGAGCAGACCGCCGACGGAGCCGATCAGGCCGAGGCGTCCGCGGCTCTCGCGCAGATACGGCAGCGCTTCGAGGGACGTGTGCAGGGCTCCGTAGAACATCGTGTCCATGGCGTCGGTGAATTCCGCGGAGCCGACCGCCTCGACGGGCGCGACCTGGATGACCCCGGCGTTGGCGACCACGATGTCCAGGCCGTCGCGCTCATGGGCCCCGCGCATCATCTCGGCGACGGCGGCCCGGTCGCGTACATCGCACACCGCCACGTGCACGGTGGCGCCGGTCTCCTCGCGCAGCCGCGCCGCCGCGCGCTCCAGCTCGGCAGCGTCCCGCGCGGCGATGGTCACGGTGCATCCGCGCTCGGCCAGGTGCCGGGCGATGAACAGGCCCAGCCCCCTGGAGCCGCCGGTGACCAGGGCCCCTGGTCCCTTGGCCCGGAGCGGTAGGCGGGTGCGGTGGATCATCTCGTCGCCTTTCAGCAGGTGAACCCGGGCCGCCGCGCACCGGCGGCCGGGCCCCGGGTGCCCGCGAGCCGCTGACCGTAACGTCCTGCCTTGGCATTGTTTGGCCCGGATCAGGGGACGATGCCGTCGCTTCCCTGTGAGACTCCCTCCCGACCCTACGAACAGAGATCACCCATCGCACCCCGAGCGTGACGAGCGTCGCGCAGCGGCAGCGTCACCGTGAAACGCGTCGCGCCCGGCCGGCTGTCGAGGGTGATCGAGCCGCCGTGGGCGTCCACCAGGGAGCGGGCGACCGACAGGCCCAGGCCGCTGCCGCCGCTGTCCCGGGTACGGGCCTTGTCGACGCGGTAGAAGCGGTCGAAGACCTTCGGCAGGTCGACCGGCGGGATGCCGGGTCCGGCATCCTCGATCCGCACCACGGCCGCGCCCCGCTCCCGCGCCACCTCCACCGCGACGGGCGTTCCGGCCGGTGTGTGCACGGCCGCGTTCGTGAGGAGGTTGTCCAGGACCTGCCGCACGCGGTGCGGATCCATGAGCAGCACCACCGGATCCGGCGGCGGGGCGAGCGTGAGGGGACGGTCGGGGTGGCCCGCCCGGAAGGCCGCCACCGCGTCCTCGACCACCTGCGCGAGGTCCGCCTCCTGAGGCCTGAGCGGCGCGTCCACCTCGGCCGCGTCCAGCCGGGCGAGCAGCAGCAGGTCGTCCAGGAGCACTCCCATCCGGGCGGCCTCGGCGCGCAGTCGCGCCAGGTGCTTGTCGCGTTCGCCGGGCGCGTTGGCGGCGGCGTACTGGAAGAGGTCCGCGTAGCCACGGACCGACATCAGCGGGGTGCGCAGTTCGTGCGAGGCGTCGGCGACGAAGCGGCGCAGGCGCCGCTCGGCCTCCGCGCGGACCGCGAGGGAGTCGTCGATGTGCTCCAGCATCGTGTTGAAGGCCGTGCGCAGCTCCTCGACCTCCGGGCCGCCGCCCCGCTCGTCCGCGCGGATCGGCAGCCGGGCCGCCGACTCGGTCAGGTCGTGCGAGGCGATGCCGTGCGCCGTGTGCGCCATGTCGCTCAGCGGGTTCAGACCCCGGCGCAGCATCCGCCGGCCGCACTCCACGAGGACGGCGAGCGCGAGGGCGAAGGCGACGACCTGGAACCCGATCAGCCGCCCCATCGTGTCGTCCACGTCGTCCGTCGGCGCGGCGCTGACCAGGACCACACCGGGCTTCACCGCACACGCCCGCAGCCGGTACTCGCCCTTGTCCGCGAGATGCACGGTCCGCAGCACCTCGGTGCCCGCGGACGACTGCCGCTCGGCCAGCGAGGCGAAGGGCGCGATGTCCCGGGGCAGGTCACTCGACTCCTCCGGCGAGCGCAGCTCCGGGCTGCCGCCCGAGACGTCGTAGACGGCGTAGTACCAGCGGTAGTACTTCTTGCCCTGGAGCGTGCCCGTCTCGGCGATGCTCTTCGACTGGGCGACCTGGGCGAGACCGAGCTGATCGTCGAGCTGGTGCGTCAGATAGTCCCGCATGTACGTGGTCAGCGCCGCGCCGACCACGGCGAACACCACCAGGGACAGCGCGCCGAGCCCCAGCGCGAGGCGGGTGCCCAGCCGCAGCCGCCGGAACGCCCGGCGCAGTCTGCCGATCACGCGCCGCACTCGGGTGCCTGCCGGATCACGTAACCGAAGCCCCGCACCGTCTGGATCAGCGGCACGCCCGTGCCGCCCGTGTCGTCCAGCTTGCGGCGCAGACGGCTGACGACCAGCTCCACGACGTTCGACCGGCCCCCGAAGCCGTACTCCCACACGTGGTCGAGGATCTGCGCCTTCGTCATGACGGTCGGAGACTTGCGCATCAGGAAGCGCAGCACCTCGTACTCGGTGGGGGTGAGGGTGAGCGTCTTCGCGCCGTGGCGGACCTCGTGCGTGTCCTCGTCCATCGACAGCTCACCGACCCGCAGCACGGACCGCTGGAAGTTCGGTCCCGCGCTGCGCCGGAGGACGGTGCGCAGCCGCGCCATCAGCTCCTCCACCGCGAACGGCTTGACCAGATAGTCGTCGCCGCCCCGGGTCAGCCCCGCCACCCGGTCGGCGACGCCGTCCCGCGCGGTGAGGAAGACCACCGGCACCATCGTGCCCGAGCCGCGCAGCCGCTCCATGACGCCGAAGCCGTCGATGCCCGGCAGCATCAGGTCGAGCACCACGATGTCCGGGGCGAACTCGCCGGCCAGCCGGAGCGCGTCCTCCCCGGTGTTCGCGGTGACGGCGTCCCAGCCCTCGTAACGGGCGACGGTCGCGACGAGGTCGGCTATCGGCGGGTCGTCGTCCACGACCAGGAGGCGCACTTTTTCCACCCCGTCATAGTGCGTCACCGCGCAGGCCGAACCATGTGCTCCGGCTCACACAGGAGGCACATTGATAGGGACTTGTCAGCAGTCCGACAGGTTGTCGACAGCTTCCGCCGGTGAACCTGGAGTCCCATCACCTGATCAAGGAGCTGCCGTCCCGTGACGACCGTCCCATCAGCCCCTGCGCCCTCGGCGGCGATACGCCCCAGGGCGGTGGCGCGCACGGGTCTGTACGCGGTGCTCGCCGCGAACGCGGCCGTGGTCGCCCTCTTCTTCGTCCAGGCGGGCTTCGCCTCCAACGCCCTGATCGTCCTCGGCCGACTGGCCGGTCTGTACGGCGCGCTGGTCATGGCCTTCCAGCTCGTCCTCGTCGCGCGCCTGCCCTGGCTGGACCGCCGCATCGGCATGGACCGGCTGACCGGCTGGCACCGCTGGACCGGCTTCGCCCTCCTGTGGACGCTGCTCGCGCACGTCGTCTTCATCGCCTTCGGCTACGCCGACGGCGCGGGAGTGGGCCCGATCACCGAGATCGTCGACCTGGCGCGGACCACCGAAGGCGTTCTGCGCGCGGTCGTCGCGCTCGGCCTCATCCTCGTCGTCGGCGCGGTCTCCGCCCGCTTCGCCCGCCGCCGTCTCGCCTACGAGACCTGGCACTTCATCCACCTGTACGCCTATGTCGCCGTGGTGCTGGCCTTCACGCACCAGGTCGCGGTCGGCACGTCGTTCACCTCGTCGTCCGTCGCGACGGCGTACTGGTACGCGCTGTGGGGCGCGGCCCTGGGCTCGGTCCTCCTCGGCCGGGTCGTCCTGCCGCTGTGGCGCAACCAGCGGCACCGGTTCCGGGTCTCGGCGGTCGTCCCCGAGTCCGACAACGTGGTCTCGATCCACATCACCGGCCGCGACCTCGACAGACTTCCCGCGCAGGCGGGCCAGTTCTTCCTGTGGCGGTTCCTCACCAAGGACCGCTGGTGGCAGGCGAACCCCTTCTCCCTGTCCGCCGCCCCCGACGGCCGCGGCCTGCGCCTGACCGCCAAGGCCGCCGGCGAGGGCAGCGCGGCCCTGCGCCATCTGAAGGTCGGCACGCGCGTCTTCGCCGAGGGCCCCTACGGCGCCTTCACCACCCTGCACCGCACGCGCGCCGAGTCGGTCCTCATCGCGGGCGGCGTCGGCGTCACCCCGATCCGCGCGCTCCTGGAGGAGCTGGACGGCCACGCGGTCGTCATCCACCGGGTCGCCTCCGAGCGCGACGCCGTCCTCCACGACGAACTGCGCGACCTCGCCCTCGCCAAGGGCGCCGAGCTGCACCTGGTGACCGGCCCGCCCGTTCCCGACCGGCTGGCACCGCGCGAACTGGCCGCGCTGGTACCGGACATCGCCGACCGGGACGTGTTCCTGTGCGGGCCGCCGCCGATGATGACCGCGGTGCTCCGCACACTGGGCGACCTCGGCGTCCCCAAGCAGCAGATCCATTTCGAGCGCTTCAGCCTGGCCGGCTGAGGGAGACGAGGACTACACGTGAAGCGAGCCGTACCCGTCGTGGCCTTCAGCATCGTGGGCCTGATCTCCGTCTGGCGCTACGAGCCGTCCTTCGGCTCCACCGAAGCCACCGCCGAGCCGACCCCGACCGCGTCCTCCTCACCCTCCGCCTCCGAGGACTCCTCGGGCGCTAAGGGATCCGCCTCCACCGAGGAGGTCAAGGGCACGACCGTCATGACGGAGAAGGGCCCGGTGGAGGTCCAGGTGACCTTCACGGGCGACAGGATCACCGCCGTGAAGATGCTGCAGCAGCCGAATCATCCGCAGACCGAGGCGGCGGTTCCGCAACTGGTCGCGGCGACCCTGGAGGCGCAGAGCGCGGACGTCGACACGGTCACCGGCGCGACGATCACCAGCGACGCCTACAAGGAGTCCCTCCAGGCCGCCCTCGACGCGAAGGGCGCCTGACGGTGCGCCGGGTCGAACATGTCATGGGGTTCCCCGTCTCGCTGCGCGTCGACGACGAGGACGTACCGGAGCGGGCCGGGGACGCGGTCTTCGCCTGGCTGCGCGAGGTCGACGAGCGGTTCAGCCCCTTCAAGCCGGACAGCGAGGTGTCCCGGCACGGCCGCGGCGAGCTGGAGCGGCACGAGCTGAGCGCCGACCTCGTGGAGGTGCTCGACCTGTGTGAGCAGTACCGCCTGGCCACGGACGGCGCGTTCGACGTACGGCTGCCGGGACGCGCCTTCGACCCGTGCGCGGTGGTCAAGGGCTGGTCGGTGCAGCGCGCCGCCGAAGGGTTGAGGGCATCCGGCGTGCGCCGGTTCTGCCTCAACGCCGGCGGTGACGTGGTCGCCTCCGGAGGACCCTGGCGGGTGGGGGTACGTCACCCGGAACGGGCCGACCAACTGTGCGCCACCCTGGAGTTGACCGACGGCGCGGTCGCCACCTCCGCACGGTACGAGCGCGGCGACCACATCATCGACGGCCGCACGGGCCGCCCGGCGACGGACCTGCTCAGCCTGACCGTCACCGCCCCCACCCTCACCGAGGCGGACGCGGTCGCCACCGCGGCCTTCGCGATGGGCGCCGCGGGCGTCGAGTGGGCCGCGTCCCTGGAGGGCTGCGAGGTGTTCGCGGTGGACGCGGCGGGACGGGTACTGCGGACTGCCGGACTGGCTCACTGCTGAGCGCCGTGACCTGCGGCAGTTGGAGGTCGGGGCGGGGAGTCACGAGGCGGTCGGTGCGGTGCCCGTCGCGGACATCCAGATCGGCGGGGAGGAGTAGAGGAACCGGCCCTTGCCCAGGGGGACTGCTCCTCGACGTGACCACGCCACAGGAGTACGCCGTGGCGCCGCTGGGGTCGGCAGCGCGACGGCGACGGCGAAGGCTCCGTGGAAGCCGGGCGCAGCGAGTCGCGCTCAGTGGGGAGTATCGCCGGTGGAGCCGCCGGAGGCACGGGTGCCGACAAGGCATGCCGTCATGGGGCATCGCCTTCGCCGCCGACCACGTGAGCGCGCGGCTCGGACACCGGCCGACTGCTCCGGACCTCGAACGCGGTGGTCAAACGGAGAGTGGGTACGGGGCGGCGCCGGCCAGTCGTTCGTACGCGCGGCGCACGGCCGGCACCAGGCGAGCGGCGGCCTCCGGGTCGGCCTGCTCCCCGGCCAGGCGCAGGATGCCGCCGCTGCGCCGGTCCGCCGGTACGTGCTCGCCGCGCGCCGTGACCAGCGCGTGGAAGTGCGGGTGGTTCTCGCCGAAGACCATCAGGTACGTGGCGGGCGCCCCGGTCACCTCCGTCACCGCCGCCACCAGATCGCGGGCCCGGCGGGCGAACGTCGCGAGTTCGGCCTCGTCGAGCCCCGTGATGCGCTCGGCGTGGCGACGCACCCGCAGCACGAACCAGCCGGGAACGTCGTAGCCGCGTACCGTCTCTGCCGACCACAGGGGATCGCGGAAGACGACGGCACTCTCGTCGTTCTGTTCCAGGCCGCACATGAAGCAGCCTGTGGTGTCGCTGGACGCGCTCAAGGATTCTCCTCGACGAGGGGTGCGGGACCGGGGCGACGGCGGGGTTCAGACCGCGCCGGTCAGCACCAGCATCGGATCGGGCTGGGGTGTCTCGAGGGCCCAGGACCGGCCGGTCAGGTCCTCCACGGCGGCGCCGGAGCGGCGGGCGGCCAGCATCAACTCGGGGTCGAAGGCCGGACCGACGGCGTCCTCGCTGTATTCGGAACCGCGCATGTAGCCGGTGGCGTCGTCCGGGTCGGCGAAATTGTCGATCTGCATCTCGACGAAACTGCCGTCGGGATCCTGGTAGTACATCGACGTCGTGACGCCGTGGGCGATGCACACCGCCGGGGTGACGCCCTTGTCGCGCAGCAGTTCGTAGCGCGCGAGGAGGTCGTCGAGGTGGCCGAACGTGTAGGCGACGTGGTGGACCGCGGCCGTCGTCGGCGTCTTGCGCTCCAGCGCGACCGGCGGCGTGAGCAGGGCGACCCGGTGGTGCTCCTCGTCGTAGGTGATGAAGCACAGGCTGTCGTTTTGGAACACCACGTGCCCGTCCAGGACGGCGCAGTACCAGTCCCGCATCGCGGTGGGATTGCTGGTCTGGAAGACGACGTGGGCGAACTTCGGTGTGGCGGTCATCCGGTCCTCCTCGATCGAAACCCGCGGGCGTGCGCCGGCGGGGATGACATGGCGGCGTGGGCCGCCCGTGGTGTCAGGCCTGTGCGACGAAGCGCTGGCGGAGTTCGCCGATGCCCTCGATGGTGCTGACCAGTTCGTCGCCGGGGGCGAGCCAGCGCTGTGGGTCGCGGCCCAGGCCGACACCGGCCGGCGTCCCGGTGAAGACGACGTCTCCGGGCAGCAGCGGGATCACCGCGGACAGCCGGGCGATGAGCTCGGGAACGGAGAAGATCAGATCGCCGGTGCGGCCCTTCTGCATCTCCTCGCCGTTCACGGTGCAGCGCAGCCCCAGGTCGTCGCGGTCGTCGAACGCGTCGGGGGTGACCAGCCACGGGCCGGTCGGGGCGAACCCGGGAAAGGACTTGCCGAGGCTGAACTGGGGTGAGGGGCCTTCGAGTTGCGTGATGCGCTCGGAGATGTCCTGGCCCACGGTCAGTCCGGCCACGTGGTCCCAGGCGCTGTCGGCCGTGATGTGGTGGGTGCGGGCGCCGATGACGGCGACGAGTTCGATCTCCCAGTCCGTGTGACCGCCGGGCGGCAGGATCACTTCGGTGACGGGGCCGGTGATGCTGGTGGCGAACTTGGTGAAGACCGGCGGCATGGTGTCGGGCAACGAGAACCCCGACTCCGCCGCGTGGTCGCGGTAGTTGAGGCCGGCGGCGACGACCTGCCGCGGCGCGGGCGCGGGCGCGCCCAGGTCGGCGGGGTCGAACGGGCTGCCCTCGGGCAGCCGGGCCCCGGCCGCCCATGTCCGGAACTCCTCCCAGTGGTCGTAGACGGCCTGCGGGTCCGCGGCGAAGCGGCCGTCACTGGCCCGCTCGACGTCGACGGCACGATCGTCCACGACGAGGACCAGGCGGCCGGAGAGGTTGGCGATACGCACGGGACTGCTCCTGTGTTCCTTCGGGAGGTGCCGACGAGGTCGTTCCTGCCGGCGGGTGATGTGTCGCGCGGGAAGCGGGAAGCGGGGCGGGAGACGCTCGGTCGGGCGGAGCCTCGTGGCGGTCTCGGTACCGAGCACAGTAGGGCGCTATATGTGATAACAGCAAGGCGTCGGGCCGACGAATCTTCAGGAACCGGTGGTGCGGCGGCGCAGCAGCGGAGCGATCCGGTACGGCACCAGACGGCGCATGACGAGCGCCGTGCTGGTGCGCTCCACCCCGGGTATGCCGAGGATGCGACCGGCCACGCGGTACAGGTCCTCGGCGTCGGACGCCACGACGTGGACCAGGAGGTCGGTCTCGCCGGACAGCCCGTCCACCTGCACCACTTCGGGGATCGCGGCCAGGGCTCGCGCCACCTCGCCGAGCCGGTGCTGGGCCGCTTGCGTGGTGACGTACGCGGCGAGCGGATAGCCGAGCGCCGCGGGGTCGACGCGCCGCTCGAACGAGTCCACGGCGCCGCTGCGGTCCAGTGCCGTCAGCCGGGCCTGCACGGTGTTGCGGCTCAGCCCGCTGGCCTCGGCGAGCGCCACCGTCGTGGACCGCGGGTGAGCGGTGAGCGCCAGCAGGAGGCGGGCGTCGGTCGGGTCGATCCGTTCGGAGTTGGGCACGGTGCGCACCTTCCGGGGCTGAGAAGCCGGGTGACTGGGCATTCTGCGTGATTTCCTGGCGGGTTCTTGTGTGCCGTCGTGACCTGGTGGTCTTCTCGGCCGCAGCCGATGCGGGGCGTCCGCCGCCGTGATAAGTCCCGTTTCACAGCCGGTCCCGCACCCGTACGCCGGATGTGCCGAGCGCGAGGAGACCTTTCCGTCATGACCACCGCACCAGCCGCCTCCGGGCGGACCACGGACGCCGCCCTCGGCGTGCTGCACGAGATCGAGGACCGCGTGCTGTGGCTGTCGAGCGCGATCGTGCACCACGCCAACCGGGTGCGTCCCAACCCGTCCGGCCTCAAGGTCGGCGGGCACCAGGCGTCGTGCGCGTCGATGGTGTCGATCATGACGACGCTGTGGTTCCGCCATCTGCGTCCCGAGGACAGGGTCTCCGTCAAGCCGCACGCCTCGCCGGTGCTGCACGCCCTCAACCATCTGCTCGGCGAGCTGGACGCCTCCCACCTGACCACCCTGCGCGCCTTCGGCGGCCTGCAGAGCTACCCGAGCCGGTCGAAGGACCCCGACCCGGTCGACTACTCCACCGGCTCGGTGGGCATCGGCGCCACGGCGACGATCTGGGGAGCGCTCGCCCGCCGGTACGCGGTCGGCGGCGTCCCCGCCGGACGGCAGTACGCGCTGGTGGGCGACGCGGAGCTGGACGAGGGGGCGGTGTGGGAGGCGGTGCTCGACCCGCAGGTCGCCGAACTCGGCGAACTCGTCTGGATCGTGGACCTCAACCGCCAGTCCCTGGACCGTGTCGTGCCGAACATCGCGGCGGGCCGCCTGCACGGCCTGTTCGCCGCGGCGGGCTGGCAGGTGCTCACCCTCAAGTACGGCACCCTGCTGGAGGAACTGTTCGCGCGCCCCGGCGGACAGGAGCTGCGCGAGCGCATCGACGCCATGTCCAACCCCGAGTACCAGCGGCTGCTGCGCTGCCCCGCCGCCGACCTGCGCGACCGCCTGCCCGGCACCGGCCCCGGCGCCCCGGCGATCACCCGGCTGCTCACGGACACCGACGACTCGACGCTGATGGCGGCCGTCCGCAACCTCGGCGGCCACGACCTCGCCGCCCTCGACGGCGCCCTGTCCGAGATCGACGACGACCGGCCCACGGTGATCTTCGCGTACACGGTGAAGGGACACGGCCTGCCCACCCAGGGGCATCCGCAGAACCACTCCTCCCTGCTGACGGAGGAACAGATGACGGAACTCGCCGACCGGGTCTGCGCGGACCCCGCCCGTCCCTGGCAGGGCTTCGCCCCGGACTCCGCGGCCGCTCGCCTCTGTACGGAGGCCGGGGAGCGGCTGCGCCGGGACGCCGTCGCCGAGGCGCTGCCCCCGGCGCTCCCGACGGACATCGGCCGCACGCCGACGGGCGTGGCGACGACGCAGGCCGCCCTGGGCCGCGTACTGCTCGACCTGACCCGCAGCGCACCCGAGGCCGCGCGGCGCGTGGTCACCGTCAGCCCCGACGTCAGCTCCTCCACGAACCTGGGCGGGTGGGTCAACAAGGTCGGCGTGTGGTCGCCCACCGAGCGCGTGGACTGGTTCGCCGACGACGCCGAGACCATCCTGCACTGGCGCGAGCGCCCGACCGGCCAGCACATCGAACTGGGCATCGCGGAGACCAACCTGGTCGGCCTCCTCGGCGAGCTGGGCGCCACCTGGAGCCGGTGGGGCCAACCGCTGCTCCCCATCGGGGTGTTGTACGACCCCTTCGTGCAACGCGCCCTGGAACCCTGGTCGTTCGGCATCTACGCGGGCGGGCAGTCGATCCTGGTCGGCACCCCGTCCGGGGTGACCCTCGCGCCCGAGGGCGGAGCGCATCAGTCGATCACCACACCGTCCCTCGGCCTTGAGCAGCCCGGCTGCACGACCTGGGAGCCGGCGTTCGCCCTCGACACCGAGTGGACGCTGCTGGCCGCGCTGTCCCGGCTCGGCCGGGCGGACGGCGGCTCCGCGTACCTGCGCCTGTCGACCCGGCCGGTGGACCAGGGGCTCGCCCGGGTGCCCGCCGACCCGGCGGCCCGGGAACGCAGGCGCCGTCAGGTCGTCGCCGGTGCCTATCCGCTGCTCCGCAGTCCCGGGGCCCGGGTCACCATCGCCGCCATGGGCGCCCTGGTGACCGAGGCGCTGGCCGCGGCCGAGCGCCTCCAGGGGCTCGGCGTCCCGGCCGACGTGGTGTGCGTGACCAGCCCGGGCCTGCTCTACCGGGCCCTCGACGCGCGGGCCGGGCACGGCGAGGCGGCCGACTGGATCCTGGACCAGGTCTTCCCGGCGGAACGCGCCACACCCCTGGTCACCGTCCTGGACGGACACCCGCACACCCTCGCCTTCCTGGCCACCCTGCACCGTGTGCCGGCCCGCAGGCTGGGGGTGACCCGTTTCGGTCAGTCGGGTTCTCTGGAGGAGGTCTACCGCCATCACGGCATCGACACCGACGGCATCGTCGCCGCGGCCCTCGACCTGACCCAGTGACGCACCGTCGGGGGGGGGGCGGCGGGGGGGGGGCCCCCCCCGCCCCCCCCCCACACCCGGGGCGGAGCCCCCCCCCCCCCCCCCCCACCCCCCCCCA
>NZ_JBEYYU010000017.1:0-142046 GCF_040645755.1 Streptomyces sp. NPDC046716 | reverse complement strand
GTACACCGCCGCCGAGGCGAGGGTGAACAGGCAGAAGACGAGAGCCACTTGAGTGACCGCGTGCCGGGAGAACAGCTCGCCCGCGGCGGCGGGGGTCCTTCCCCGCCCGCCCCTGCGCCCCCCCACATCCCCCCATCCCCCCAACCGAAGGTTCCCCCCCATGACCGATCGACAGCTCTCGAAATCCCGATGGAGAAAACGAAGATGGCTACGCGCAGAGGTTTTATAGGTGGCGCCACCGGTGTCGGAACCGCGGCCCTGCTCGGCTACTCGGCGACCCCGAGTGCCGCGGACACCGTGACCGCGGCGGCGGTCACCCAGACACAGGCGCGCGAGTCGATGTTCGCCGTGAACGCGGGCATGCGCGCCAACTACGCCACACTCAAAGCCGAGTTGGTCAAGCACCTCGCTCCGGTGGTCGTCGTCCAGAACGACGCCAAGGGCGGCCGCTTCACCCTCGTGACCAAGGCCGGACAGGAGTCCGCCAACCCCGTCCCGCAGACCTTCGAGCTGGCGAAGTCCATCGCCCACACCCCGCTCGGCGTCTTCTCGGTGATCGCGTCCTACCTCGCCGACAAGATCCCCAACCTGGCGAACGCGGACCGCATCGACCCGCACGACCTGATGATGGTCGCGTACAACGACGACACGTCCACCGCGTGGATCGAGCCCCTCAAGGCCTACGCCGCCAAGCTCTCCACGGCCCGCCAGAACCTGCCCGCCGCCGGACTGCCGGCCGCGCTCCAGACGTCCTGCGCCACGATCCTCGACGGCGCCCTCGCCTTCATCAAGACGTCCGTCGCCGCCAGGCGCTTCGACATGGCGTCCTTCGAGGAGTTCTCCGGCAGCGTCTACCCGGCCATCCGCACCAACATGGAGCACGCCTCGCAGGCCCAGATCAAGGGCGTGCAGGACATCATGAAGACCTGGCGCGCCAAGGTCGGCGAGGCGGCGTGGGCGGACCTCTACTGCGTGGTGATCTCGCAGTGGACCACCAGCGTGCTCAACCAGAACACCATCATCATCAAGGACTGCATGAACGCGGCGAAGGTCGCCACCCACCTGATCGACCTGCCCGGCCTGGAGCCCCCGGCCGACCCGGTCTTCACCGCGCTCGACAACCTCGCCCGCATCGTGCAGGACAACATCGCCGCGGAGATGGTGTTCCCGAAGGACACCGTGGTCGCCGACGCCCTCAAGGGCCAGCAGGACCTGCTCTCCGACGAGATCCTCAAGCAGCTCGGCACCGTCAACGTGACGGCCCAGGCCGCACCGCTCTACAACACGGTCGCCACCCCGGGGGTGTGCCCGGTCCGGAAGTAGCCCCGCACGACGCGCGGCGGCCCCTCCGGAGGGGCCGCCGCGCACCCGCTCAGATGTCCCGGAACGTCTCGATCTGCGCGCCCACGGAGTTGAGCCGCTCCGCCAGCTCCTCGTAACCGCGGTTGATCACGTACACGTTGCGCAGCACCGAGGTGCCCTCGGCCGCCATCATCGCCAGCAGGACGACCACGGCGGGGCGCAGGGCCGGCGGGCACATCATCTCCGCCGCGCGCCAGCGGGTCGGGCCCTCCACCAGGACCCGGTGCGGGTCGAGGAGCTGGAGGCGGCCGCCGAGGCGGTTGAGGTCCGTGAGGTAGATCGCGCGGTTGTCGTAGACCCAGTCGTGGATGAGGGTCTTGCCCTGGGCCGACGCCGCGATCGCCGCGAAGAACGGCACGTTGTCGATGTTCAGGCCCGGGAACGGCATCGGGTGGATCTTGTCGATCGGCGCCTCCAGCTTGGAGGGCCGGACCGTGAGGTCCACCAGGCGCGTGCGCCCGTTGTCGGCGACGTACTCGGCCGAGCGGTCGTGGTCGAGCCCCATCTCCTCCAGCACGGCCAGCTCGATCTCCAGGAACTCGATCGGCACGCGCTTGACGGTGAGTTCGGACTCCGTGACGACCGCGGCGGCCAGCAGGCTCATCGCCTCGACCGGGTCCTCGGACGGCGAGTAGTCGACGTCCACGTCGATGTGCGGCACGCCGTGCACGGTCAGGGTCGTGGTGCCGATGCCCTCGACCTTGACGCCCAGGGCCTCCAGGAAGAAGCACAGGTCCTGGACCATGTAGTTCGACGACGCGTTGCGGATGACGGTCCGGCCGTCGTGGCGGGCCGCCGCCAGCAGCGCGTTCTCCGTCACCGTGTCGCCGCGCTCGGTCAGCACGATCGGACGGTCCGGGGTGACGTCCCGCTCCACCTGGGCGTGGTACAGCCCCTCGGTCGCCGCGATGTCCAGGCCGAACCGGCGCAGCGCGATCATGTGCGGCTCGATCGTGCGGGTGCCGAGGTCGCAACCGCCCGCGTACGGCAGCTTGAAGCGGTCCATGCGGTGCAGCAGCGGGCCCAGGAACATGATGATCGAGCGCGTGCGGCGGGCCGCCGTCGCGTCGATGGCGTCCATGTCCAGGTCGGCCGGCGGCACGATCTCCAGGTCGACGCCGTCGTTGATCCAACGGGTGCGCACGCCGATGGAGTTGAGGACCTCGAGGAGCCGGTAGACCTCCTCGATCCGGGCCACGCGGCGCAGCACCGTGCGCCCGTCGTTCAGCAGCGACGCGCAGAGCAGCGCCACGCACGCGTTCTTGCTCGTCTTGACGTCGATCGAGCCGGACAGACGGCGCCCGCCGACGACCCGCAGATGCATCGGGCCCGCGTAGCCGAGGGACACGATCTCGCTGTCGAGGGCTTCGCCGATCCGGGCGATCATCTCAAGACTGATGTTCTGGTTGCCGCGCTCGATCCGGTTGACGGCGCTCTGGCTGGTGCCGAGCGCCTCGGCGAGCTGCGCCTGCGTCCAGCCCCTGTGCTGGCGGGCGTCGCGGATGAGCTTGCCGATGCGTACGAGGTAGTCGTCTGCCATGAGGTGCACGTTATCTCAGATATGAGATGACGCATTTCGGGGGGTCCATCGGAGTGACTGGGTGTCAGTGGCCCCTGCTGCGCTTGGTGGTCGTCTTCCGCCAGCCGAACGGGCCGGGGAGGTCCATGGACGTCGTGCGGCGGCCGGTGCTGCTGTGGGTGTGGCGCGGCCCGTTCTTGCCGCCGGTCGTGATCGACCAGGACTTGCGGTTGATGTTGAGCCGCACCCCGGGCAGGATGCGGAAACTCTTGCGGAATGTGAGGGGCATGGGCGGGTCTCCTTCCGGCTGGTGCCGTCCGGATACCCGCCCGCCCCTTGATCAGACGTCAGCCGAGGGGAAACACCGCGCCCGGCGCCGCCCACGCCACCGGCCCCGGGAACGTCGTGGCCGCACGCGTCACCGCGTCCCCCGGAGCGATCCCGCGCCCCACGTGCGTCACGATCAGCCGCCCGGCGCCGGCCGCGGCGGCCGTCTTCCCGGCGTCTTCCGGTGCGTGGTGCACCCCGTCCGCCGAGTCGCCGTCCGCCTCGCACAGCAGGGTTCCGCACCCGGTCGCGAGCTCGGTCAGGGCCGGGCAGGGCGCGCTGTCGCCCGAGTAGACCAGCGAGTGCCCCTCGTGCTCCACGCGCAGCGCGAACGCGGGCATCCCGTGCGCCACTTCGCGCGCGGCCAGATCGAGGGCGCCGATCCGGGCACCGTGCCCGTCCGACAGCTCCCGTATCTCGAAGGCGTCCTCGACGGGACTGCGCCGGTCGCCCGAGGTGAGGAAGTCCGCGAGCCGGTCGGCGATCCCCGGCGGCCCGTACAGCGGCAGCGGCCGCTCGCGGCGCACGTCCGCGTAGAGCAGCCCGTAGAAGGCGGTGAGCAGATCGGCGCAGTGGTCGGCGTGCAGATGGGAGATCCACACGGCGTCGATCTCGTCGAGCCGGGCGTGCCGTTGCAGCGCCCCGAGCGTCCCGCTCCCGGCATCCACCCAGAGTCTGGCCCCGCCGCCCTCGACGAGATACCCGGAGCACGGATTGCCCGCATCCGGGTACGGAGTGGCGCTGCCGAGCACGGTGAGACGAAGGTCACTGGCCATTGCGGGACGCTATCGGACCGGGGCCGTGGCCGGTGCGGAGGGGCCCGGTCCCGGCCTAGCGACGCTCGTACGTGCCGGTCAGCCGCCCCCGCCCGAGGAGCGGCGCGGCGATCGACGACAGGAGCGCCCCCGGCCGGGCCCCGCCCGCCGCGTCGCCGAGCGGAGCCGACAGCGCGTACAGCTGGAACACGTACCGGTGCGGACCGTGCCCCTTGATCGGCCCGGGGCCGTGATAGCCCCGCCCGATGCTCGCGCGCAGCGGCCGCACCCCGGGCACCGGCTGCCGGGCGTCCAGCGCGCCGGGCTCCAGCTCGGTGCGGGACGGGTCGATCAGCGCGACGCAGTGCGTGATGGGCCGGGGCAGCGGGACGTCCAGGTCCTCCATGACGAGCAGGAGCTGCGCCGTCCCGGCGGGCGGGGCGGTCCAGGTCAGGTGCGGCGAGACGTCCTCGCCGCCGGTGTTCCTCGCCGCCTGCCGGGCCGGCATGGGGGCGCCGTCGGTGAAGTCCCGGCTGGTGAGGGTGAGATTCTCCGGGGCCCGGAGGGTGGGCCGGTGCCAGGCGGAGTGGGCCTCGTCCGCCTTGCGGTTCTTCAGGAGTGTGCCGAGCAGCGTCATCGGGTCGCCCCCATCATGTCGATGATCTCCTGCGTGGTCGCGGTCTCGCCCAGCTTGGGGAAGACGCGCCGCACGCTGTGCTCGTGGACGGCTGCGTCCGGGTCGTCCATCGCGTCGGTGGCGAGCACGACGTGGTAGCCGTGGTCGACGGCCGAGCGCGCGGTCGACTCGACGCCCGAACCGGTCGCGACGCCGGTCAGCACGACCTGGGTGACGCCGTGGTCCCGCAGCAGGGCGTCGAGCCCGGTGTCGTGGAACGCGCTGCGCCGCCGCTTGCTGACGGTGAAGTCGCCGGGCTGCGCGCCCAGTTCGTCCACGAGGTCGGCGAAGCCGTCGGGCAGGGTTGTGCCGGTCCGGTGCCGCGCGGTCTCGGTGCGGCCGGGCGCGACGCCGGTGACGTTGACGAGGATCACCGGCAGACCGTGCCGCCGGAAGGCGTCCGCGAGCCGGGCCGACCGCTCCACGACGGGGGCGAAGGGGGACCCGGCCGGGACGATGCCCTTCTGGAGGTCGATCACGACGAGCGCGGGGGTGGGGTCGATGGTGCTGAGTGCCATGGTGCCGATGACTCCTGGGGATCCGACGATGCCGGGACGGCGGGGGAGAGGGAAGGGATGGGGAAAGGGGGAGGCCTAAGGTCTCCGGGATCTCAGATGCGCCGGGCCAGCCGCTCGACCAGCGGCGCCACCGCGCCGAGCCGGGCCCGTTCCTCCGGGGTGAACGCGTCGGAGCCCAGCGCCCGGGCGAGCATCTCGACCCGCTCGTTGCGCTTGTCCCGCAACGCCCGGCGCCCGGCGTCCGTCACGGAGAGCACCATCCGGCGCCCGTCGTCCGGGTCCGGGCTGCGCTCGACGAGGCCGCGCTCGCGCAGCACGCCGAGCGTCGCCCCCATGGCCTGCGCCGTGATCTGCACCTCGCGGGCGAGCGCCGACGAGGTGGTGGGACCCAGCCGGTCCAGGCGGGACAGTGCGGTGCGCTGCGGCATGGTCAGCCCGCTCTCCACGGGCGTCTGCCGCACACGCCGCACCAGCGTGCTGACGCTCGCGAGCAGGGCGGCGGCGATCGCCTCGGGGTCCGGCTCGGGGTCCGGCTCGTGGTTCATACATTAAGGCTAATTGATAAGGCTGCCTTAGTAAATCCTCGGAGGCCGGTACGGCCAGCGCTGGTGGAGGTCCGGACCCCGTACGACGATGGAAGGGCCGTGCGCGGGTACGCGCAGCAGTGAGCCCCGCGCGGCACCGCTTGATGGCACCGACGGGTGATGTATTAGAGTTATCTCGACATCGAGATATCTGCCGAGGCGCACGCAGCCCCGCGCCGCTGCCGAGTCCGACGGTAAGGGTTACCTAACTTAGCCTTACCTTAGCGGATGGGCGACCTGGCGTGGCGGCAGGATGCGGTGGAACGCGCACATATATGAAGGAGACTGTCGTGTCGGCGAACAGCTTCGACGCCCGCAGCACGCTCAGCGTGGGCGACGAGTCGTACGAGATCTTCAGGCTGGACAAGGTCGAGGGCTCTGCTCGCCTTCCCTACAGCCTCAAGGTCCTTCTGGAGAACCTGCTCCGCACCGAGGACGGCGCGAACATCACCGCCGACCACATCCGTGCGCTCGGCAACTGGGACTCCCAGGCGCAGCCCTCGCAGGAGATCCAGTTCACGCCGGCCCGCGTGATCATGCAGGACTTCACCGGCGTGCCCTGTGTCGTGGACCTCGCGACCATGCGTGAGGCCGTCAAGGAGCTCGGCGGCGACCCGGCGAAGGTCAACCCGCTCTCCCCGGCCGAGCTGGTCATCGACCACTCCGTCATCGCCGACAAGTTCGGCACGAAGGACGCCTTCGGCCAGAACGTCGAGCTGGAGTACGGCCGCAACCGCGAGCGCTACCAGTTCCTGCGCTGGGGCCAGACCGCGTTCGACGACTTCAAGGTCGTCCCGCCGGGCACCGGCATCGTGCACCAGGTCAACATCGAGAAGCTGGCCCGCACGGTCATGGTTCGCAACGGCCAGGCCTACCCGGACACCCTGGTCGGCACCGACTCGCACACCACGATGGTCAACGGCCTGGGCGTGCTCGGCTGGGGCGTCGGCGGCATCGAGGCCGAGGCCGCCATGCTCGGCCAGCCGGTCTCCATGCTGATCCCGCGCGTCGTCGGCTTCAAGCTGACCGGCGAGCTCCCGGCCGGCACCACCGCCACCGACCTCGTGCTCACGATCACCGAGATGCTGCGCAAGCACGGCGTCGTCGGCAAGTTCGTCGAGTTCTACGGTGAGGGCGTCGCCGCCACCTCGCTGGCCAACCGCGCCACCATCGGCAACATGTCGCCGGAGTTCGGCTCCACCGCCGCGATCTTCCCGATCGACGACGAGACCCTGAACTACCTGCGCCTGACCGGCCGCGACGCCCAGCAGGTCGCGCTCGTCGAGGCGTACGCCAAGGAGCAGGGCCTCTGGCTCGACCCGGCCGCCGAGCCCGACTTCTCGGAGAAGCTGGAGCTCGACCTCTCCACGGTCGTCCCCTCGATCGCCGGCCCGAAGCGCCCGCAGGACCGCATCGTCCTCGCGAACGCCTCGCAGCAGTTCGCCGTCGACGTGCGCAACTACGTCGCCGACGATGAGGAGGCCGGCAAGGAGTCGTTCCCGGCGTCCGACGCCCCGGCGCACACCAACGGCGTCCCGTCGAACCCGGTCACCGTGACCGCCCCCGACGGCACCACGTACGAGCTGGACCACGGCGCCGTCACCGTCGCCGCGATCACCTCCTGCACCAACACCTCGAACCCGTACGTGATGGTGGCCGCGGCCCTCGTCGCGAAGAAGGCCGTCGAGAAGGGCCTGACCCGCAAGCCGTGGGTCAAGACCACCCTCGCCCCGGGCTCGAAGGTCGTCACCGACTACTTCGACAAGTCGGGTCTCACCCCGTACCTGGACAAGGTCGGCTTCAACCTCGTCGGTTACGGCTGCACCACCTGCATCGGCAACTCGGGCCCGCTGCCCGAGGAGGTCTCGAAGGCCGTCAACGACCACGACCTCGCCGTCACCTCGGTCCTCTCCGGCAACCGGAACTTCGAGGGCCGCATCAACCCCGACGTCAAGATGAACTACCTGGCGTCCCCGCCGCTGGTCGTCGCGTACGCCATCGCCGGTTCGATGAAGGTCGACATCACCAAGGACGCGCTCGGCGTCGACCAGGACGGCAAGCCCGTCCACCTGGCCGACATCTGGCCGACCGAGGCCGAGGTCAACGACGTCGTCGCCAACTCGATCGGCGAGGACATGTTCAACAAGTCCTACTCCGACGTCTTCGCGGGCGACGCCCAGTGGCAGGCGCTGCCGATCCCGACCGGCAACACCTTCGAGTGGGACACCGAGTCCACCTACGTCCGCAAGCCCCCGTACTTCGAGGGCATGACGATGGAGACCACCCCGGTCTCGGACATCACGGGCGCCCGCGTCCTGGCCAAGCTGGGCGACTCGGTCACCACCGACCACATCTCCCCGGCCGGTGCCATCAAGGCCGACACCCCGGCCGGCAAGTACCTCACCGAGCACGGTGTGGAGCGTCGTGACTTCAACTCCTACGGCTCGCGCCGAGGCAACCACGAGGTCATGATCCGCGGCACGTTCGCCAACATCCGCCTGCGCAACCAGCTCGCGCCGGGCACCGAGGGCGGCTACACCCGCGACTTCACCCAGGCCGACGCGCCGGTCTCGTTCATCTACGACGCCTCGCGCAACTACATCGACCAGGGCACCCCGCTGGTCATCCTGGGCGGCAAGGAGTACGGCTCCGGCTCGTCCCGCGACTGGGCCGCCAAGGGCACCGCGCTCCTCGGCGTCAAGGCCGTCATCACCGAGTCGTACGAGCGCATCCACCGCTCGAACCTCATCGGCATGGGCGTCCTGCCGCTCCAGTTCCCGGAGGGCCAGAACGCCGACTCCCTCGGCCTGACCGGCGAGGAGACCTTCTCCTTCACCGGCGTCGAGGAGCTGAACAACGGCTCGACCCCGAGCACGGTGAAGGTCACGACCGACACCGGCGTGGAGTTCGACGCGGTCGTCCGCATCGACACCCCCGGCGAGGCGGACTACTACCGCAACGGCGGCATCATGCAGTACGTGCTGCGCAACCTGATCCGCAACTAAGCGACAGGGTGCAGTAGTTGGGGCCGCGTCCCGGGTTCGCCCGGGGCGCGGCCCTTTCGCGTCTCCGGTGGGCGGCCGGGGCCGTCAGCGGAGGGTGCGGAGGAAGACGTCCGCCTTGCCGTTGGTGTCGTCGGGGACGAGGTCCTCGGCCGTGGACCGGAAGACCACACTGCGTCCGCCGGCGCTGACCGAGTCGATCACGGCCGTGGCGGGGCCGTCGGTGACGGTCTCGTCGGCGCCCGTCTGCAGGTCGCGCAGCGTCAGCGGGGCCGGCCCGGTCGTACCGGACGGAGTGTGCAGAAGGTAGCGGCCGGTGGGGTCGATGGCGACGCCCTTCACGCCCGATACCTGCTGGGTGGTGCCGGAGGCGACGTCGTGGACGTACGTGTCCGGGCCCGAGAGGTAGACGATCTTGCTGCCGTCGTCACTGAGCTGGACGAGTTCGGCCGCCCTGTCCGGGCCCTCGATCGGGTAGGCGACGCTGTTGTCGGCCCAGTCCCACAGGAGGATGTCCTGCTCTCCGCCGTCCTGGTAGGCGAGACGGGTCCCGTCACCGCTGAGGGACGGCCGGATCGGTGCGGTGTTGTGGATGACGTCGACGGTCTGCAGTTCGCCGGTGTCCGGTCTGCGGACCTCGACGCGCTGATTCTGCTCCGGGTACCTGAAGCGGACAGTGAACGCCTGATGGCTTTCGCTCGCGCCCATGGACGCCTCGCAGGTCAGGAGCGAACAGGTGTAGGCGGACGACCAGCCCAGGCTCAGATGGTTCTGGTACAGGGCCGTCGAGTCGAACCTGGGTGCCAGATAGGCGAGGACCTGCCCGTCGCTGCTGAGCATGGGCGGCGCCATCGCCGGCCCGCCGAACTGCCGGTTCTCCCCCGTCGTCAGATCGCGGACGAACACCCGGTCGTTCCTGCCCGTGTTGCCCGGGGTGAGGTTGTTCGCGAACGAGGCGAAGACGACGCGGTCGCCGGCCGGTGTGATCGACACGTCGGTGGAATCGTCGTTGGCCTGGGTGCCGTCGGCCGCGACGCTGAGCCTCTCGACGCCGACGGCGCGGGCGTCGGCACCGTCGGAGGTCCCGGCCCAGGCCGCTCCGGGCAGGGCCGCCGTGATCACACAGACCACGGCCGCCGCGCTCAGGGCGACCCGCCCGCGTCTGCCTGCAACCCGCTTGCTGCTTCCTCGCATGTCTCCCCCAGACACCTTGCGCCTCGGTACCCCGTACGGAGAACCACCGACATGCAAGCGTCACAGAGCGACGCGGTCAACGCGTAGATGCGCCAGAAGGCTTGGCGGGACGTACGGTTTCGGTCAACCGAGAACCGACCGCGGAGAAACCGACGCGCCGTCGAGCGCGCCGGTTTCACCTAGGCCCTTTCCCGGCTACGGAAGGGTCCACTTCTGGTTGGGGCCGGTGTGGCAGGTCCACAGGTGGACCGGTGTGCTGTCGTTCCACGTACCGCCCGAGGCGTCCAGGCACTTGGCCGACTGCGGATTGCGGACGGTGCCGTCGGACTGCGCCACCCACTTCTGGGCGCCCGAGCCGTTGCACGCGTAGAGCTGGACCTTCGTCCCGTCCGCGTTCCCACCGCCGGAGATGTCGAGGCATTTGCCCAGGGCCCGCAACGTCTGGTCAGCGGCCACCGTCCACTGCTGCGCCCCCGACGTGTTGCACGTGTAGATCTGGATCTGCGTACCGTCCGCGGTCGCCGCGCCCCGCACGTCCAGACACTTGCCGTTCACCCCCTTCACCAGCCCCGTACGAGGGGTGGAGGGCGGTGTGCCCGATGTCTTGACGCGAACGTTGCGGAACGCCACGTCGTCGCCGGTCCCGTGGTTCTGGAGGCCGATGTAGCCCTGCTTCAGGCTGCGGGCGGGATCGGTGTTGGTGAAGTCGTTGATCTTCCGGCCGTTCAGGAAGATCTCCAGCCGCTCGCCGGTGACACGGAGCTCGTAGGTGTTCCACTCGCCCGGCGGGTTCAGCGCGGCGTCGCGTGCCGCGAGATCGGCCGACTTGAAGCCGTAGACCGATCCCGTGGTGCGGTCGGCCGAGTCCGTCGCGTCGATCTGGATCTCGTAGCCGTTGTTCACCGCCGACCACGGGTCGTCGGAGGCCGGAAAGCCCACGAACACACCGGAGTTGTCGTCGCCGGCCATCCGCCAGTCCAGCTTGAGGCTGTAGTCGCCGGTGAACTCCTTCGCCTGGTACCAGAGCATGCCCAGACCGTCGTACGAGGTCAGGGACCCGTCGGCCAGGGTGAAGCCGCCCGGTCCCGCCTGCTTCCAGCCGGTGGTGGAAGAGCCGTCGAACAGTGGGGTGTAGCCGGTCTCCGGCCGGCAGTCCGCCTCGGTCATGCCGGCGGCCCAGCGGATCCCGCCGAGCAGGTGCCGGGTGAAGGCGGGGTCCGTGTACGACTCCTCGGTGTGACCGCTCCCGGTGTAGAAGGCACGGCCGCCCTGGTAGTCCTTGCACCAGGCGATCGGATGGTCGCCCGACATTGCGCCGCCGGAGTAGCTGGACTCGTCGAGCGAGGCCAGCACATGGGCCGACGTGCGGGGATTGGTGCGGTAGTTGTACCACTCGTCCGTACGCTGCCACGTCGTCGGCAGATGGGCCGTGGCGTCGTGCGCGCGGTCCTCCACCTTGACCGTCGCGGACTGGATCGCCGGATGCGACTGGAACAGCGCCCCGGCGAGACCCTCGTAGAAGGTCCAGTCGTACTCGGTGTCGGCGGCGGCGTGGACGCCCACGTAACCGCCGCCGCCCTTGATGTAGCCCTCGAACGCGGTCTGCTGCGCGCCGTCGAGCACGTCTCCGGTCGTCGAGAGGAACACGACCGTCTTGTACTGGCCGAGGTTGCCCGTCGTGAAGGCCGTCGCGTTCTCGGTCGCGTCGACGGTGAAGTTGTTCGCCGCGCCGAGTCCGCGCAGCGCCGTGATGCCCTCGTCGATCGACGAGTGCCTGAAGCCCGCCGTCTTGGAGAAGACGAGCACCTTGTACGCCGGATCGGCGGCGGCCGCGGCCGTCCGTTCGGCGGGTTGCGCCACGGCCTGCGGGCTCAGGAGCAGAGCCGAGCCCGCGCACAGGGCGAGCAGGGTCCTTGCCGCGGTCCGGCTGAGGAAACGTGGTCGTGCGGCAGGTCTGGTACGTCTGGTACGCATGATGGGGTGCACCTCCGTCGCGTTAGGGCAGCGTCCAGCGCTGGTTGGCCTCGCCGTGGCAGGTCCACAGGTGGACCGGTGTGCTGTCGTTCCACGTACCGCCGGAGGCGTCCAGGCACTTGGCCGACTGGGGATTGCGGACCGTGCCGTCCGACTGCGCCACCCACTTCTGCGCGCCCGAGCCGTTGCACGCGTACAGCTGGACCTTCGTCCCGTCCGCGCTCCCACCGCCGGAGATGTCCAGGCATTTGCCCAGGGCCCGCAACGTCTGGTCAGCGGCCACCGTCCACTGCTGCGCCCCTGACGTGTTGCACGTGTAGATCTGGATCTGCGTACCGTCCGCGGTCGCGGCGCCCCGTACGTCCAGGCACTTGCCGTTCACCCCCTTCACCGGCCCCGTACGAGGGGCGGCTCCCTTCGTGAAGGAGAACTCGTCGACGTCGAACAGTGAACCGGAGCCGCCCTTGAAGACGAGGTACAGGGTCGTGGAGGCCGCCGGCTGGTTGCTCAGGCCGGCGGTCACGTCCTGGAAGGTCTCCCAGTCGCCGGTCACCGGCACGGCGGCCGTGCCGAGCAGCGTCCCGGTGGCCGAGCCCGCCCGGACCTCGATCGTGCCGCCGGTGCCGGCCGAGGACACCCTCGCGGTGAACCTGGTGGCATTGGCCAGGGCGTACGGGGTGAAGGAGATCCAGTCGCCGTTCTCGATGTGGCCGACCGTCCTGCCGCCGTGCGCCGGGGTGTGGCTGACGACCTGGACCCCCGAGGACGCGGAGTAGTGCTCGCCCTGGCGGTGGCTCGGCTGGACGATGCGCTGGTCGTGGGAGGTCAGCGCGGGCTGGCCGTTCGCGCCCTTGTCGGTGTACTCCGCGTCGACGACGCCGAAGATGTTGGCGTTGGGGTCGTGCTCGCCGTCGGCCAGGGTCTGCAGGGTGCCGGAGCAGCCGGTCGTCGAGGTCTGCGGGTGGCCGTGGCTGTCGTGGCCGACGATGAAGGTGACCTTGACCTTCGCGCAGTCGATCGTGCCGTCCTCGGGATCGGTCACCGTCACCCGGTACGGGATCGCGTCGCCGAAGTCGTGTATCGCGCCGTTCAACGGCAGTTCGACCTTGACCGTCGGCGCCGTGTTCCCGACGGTGATCTGCACCGACGCGGTGGCCGACTTGCCGGTCGCGTCCGTCGCCTTCAGCGTCGCCGTGTACTGGCCGTTCGCGGTGTACGTGTGCGAGGGGTTGGCCGCCGTGGAGGTCCCGCCGTCGCCGAACGTCCACGCGTACGTGAGCGCGTCGCCGTCGGCGTCGGAGGTGCCCGCGGAGGAGAAGGCGACGGCGAGCGGCGCCTTGCCCGAGGTGACGTTCGCCTTCGCCTGCGCCACCGGGGCGTGCCCGCCGGTGACGTGCTCGATGCGGTACAGGGCGGAGTTGGCGTCACCGTTGAAGTAGCCCGTGCCGTAGTCCAGGACGTAGAGCGCGCCGTCCGGTCCGAAGGCCATGTCCATCACCTGCGTGCCGCTCCACGGGAAGGCGTTGACGGACTGCACGGTGCCGTCTCCGGCCTGCTCGATGCGCTTGATCCACCGGCGGCCGAACTCTCCGGCGAAGAAGTCCCCGTCGTAGGACTCGGGGAACTTCACGTCGGAGGTCGACGCGGCGTCGTAGCGGTAGACGGGTCCGCCCATCGGGGACTCGGAGCCGGAGCCGAACTCGGGCACCGAGCCGCCGTCGTACGGGATCCAGGCGGCCTGTGCCGGGGGCAGGTCGGTGAGTCCGGTGTTGCGCGGGGAGTTGTTCTTGGGGGCGGCGCAGTCGAACCTGGCGCCGGACGTGCCGGCGGCGAAGTCGTAGTCGACGTAGGCGTCGTTCTTGCCGGTGCAGTACGGCCAGCCGAAGTTGCCGGCCTTGGTGATCCGGGCGAACTCGACCTGGCCCGCGGGGCCCCGGCCGGCGTTCGCGGTTCCGGCGTCGGGGCCGTAGTCGCCCACGTAGACGATCCCGGTGGTCTTGTCGACGCTCATCCGGAACGGGTTGCGGAAGCCCATCGCGTAGATCTCGGGGCGCGTCCTGGCGGTGCCCGGGGCGAAGAGGTTGCCCGACGGGTTCGTGTACGAGCCGTCCGCTTGGACCTTGATGCGCAGGATCTTGCCGCGCAGGTCGTTGGTGTTGCCCGCACTGCGCTGGGCGTCGTACGCAGGGTTGCGCGAGGCGCGCTCGTCGATCGGCGTGTAGCCGTCCGAGGCGAACGGATTGGAGTCGTCGCCCGTGGAGAGGTAGAGGTTGCCGGCTCTGTCGAAGTCGATGTCGCCGCCGACGTGGCAGCAGATACCGCGGGATGCGGCGACGTCGAGGATCTTCTTCTCGCTGGCCAGGTCGAGGGTGCCGTCCTGCTTGAGGACGAAGCGGGACAGCCGGTTGACACCGTCGAAGGGGGCGAAGTCGGCTGCGGTGCCGTCGGCCGGAGCGTCGCCGCCGGGCGTACTCGACTTCGGTGCGTAGTACAGGAACACGAAGCGGTTGGCGGAGAAGCCGGGGTCGATGCCGACCCCTTGCAGGCCCTCCTCGTCGTGGCTGTAGACGTCGAGCTTTCCGGACACCTTGGTGGTGCCGGCGGCGTCGGTCAGCCGCAGCGTTCCGTCGCGTGAGGTGTGCAGGACCGAACGGTCCGGCAGGACGGCCATGGTCATGGGCTCGCCGGTCTCGGCCACCCCCTTGGCCAGGGTGACCTGCTGGAACTCCTCGGCTGCCGCCGCCTGTTCGGGCTCTGCGGCCACCGCGACCGGGGTCAGTGCGCCGGCGGCGAGGAGGGCCGAGCCGAACAGCGCGAGGAGTCGGTGGCGGGGTCTGGGGCGTGGAGCTCTCGTGGATCCGGGCATGCGTCTGCGCACGGGTGCCTCCCGTAGGAAGGTGAAGGCTTGAACGGCCTGAGCAGGACGTGCAGAGGGAGAACTCGGCGCGCGCCGTTGCGCCACTGAGACCCGGCCCTCTCATGGAGTTGACGGGTTCATCACAGGAAGCTAGCGGCCTTGGTCTGCTCCCGGAAGAGTTGGGACGCACTCCGGGTGCTCTTTCGCCACGGACGGGACAAAGGAGTGGGTGCGAACCCCGAACCTCCGTCGCGGACTACGCCGCCCTCCCCCTGAAGGCGGGCCCCACACGGGTGAGAACAAGCCCCTCCGCATCAGGGGTCAATCGCCCCCGATGCCCGCTTTTATTCGCCTCAAGCAACAGTTTCCATCATGCAACTTGGAGAAGTGGCTGCAAAATGTGGCCGGAAATGCTCAACTCCGCGACTGGCGAGGCGAAAAGAGTCGGGTGAGGGTTCAGATCGCGTCAGGTCCAGACCGGGTATATATGCTCTTTGCCCGTGATGACGCCCTGGTTTGCCCGACCGTGCCCCAGTTGGGGCGATGGGCAAAGTTGACTCCCGGCTCTGGCACGCGCGTAGAACCTGCTGGCCGGATCACGCCCCGACGCGCACACTGACTCCGCCCCACCACCTGTTCGCCTGCCCCACGCAGGTCCCAGCCGTGCGTGCCCCACCTCGCCAGGCCCTCGCCCCGCCGCCCCTTGTCGCGGCGCTGAACGCAGGAGCACCTGTGCACACCGATCACCCCACTCTCCGCGGCAGCCGCGGGACCCGCGTCACCGGCCGGTTGCTCTGCACGAGCCTGGGTGCGGCCATGGTGGTCTCGGCGCTCGACGTGACCGTCTCCGCGCACCTTCCCGCGTGGTGGCCCGTGGTCTGGACAGTCCTCTGGTCGGCCGTGCCGGTCTCGGCGGTCGCCTGGGCCGTCGCCCGCTGTCGCGAGAAGCGCTCAGACGCGATGGCCGGTGGTGACGGCGGCGAGGACGCGGTGGCCGCGCTTCTTGACGGACTTCCGGTACAGGCGCCACGCGCCATGGACGAACAGCAGGCCGAACACACGGGCCCCGGCGAGCATGAGGCGCGAGCTGAACGACCAGCTCGGACAGGCGATTCCCGCCAGGGCTGCAAGTAGCGCGCCGCTACTGGCCCACCCGGCCGTCGATCCGCTCGCGCAGAAGATCCGCGTGGCCGCTGTGGCGGGCGTACTCGTCGATGCGGTGGACCAGCAGTTCCCGGATCGCGACCTGGTCCCTGCCCACACGCTCGCCCAGGTCCCTGAACTCGGCCAGCGCCGCGTCCGTCTCCGCCTGCTCGCGCTCCAGGTCGGCGTACGCGGCGTCGACCACGGCCTGTTCGGGTACGGCTCCGTGGAAGTCCGCATCCTTGGGGCCGTAGAGCTTCGGCAGCGGCTCGTCCAGGGTCAGCCAGGTGCGCCAGTCCCGCTCCACCTCGGCCAGGTGCCGGATCAGACCGAGCAGGGACATCGTCGACGGCGGGACCGACCGGGTGGCCAGCTGCTCCGGGTCCAGGCCCTCGCACTTCATCCGCAGGGTGAGGCGATAGCCCGTCAGGAAGTCGTCCAGCGTCGCCCGTTCGCCCTCCGGAGCGTCGTCGCTGTCGCGCGGGTCGTCGTCCGGGTCGACCCACATGTCGGGGTGGACGGTGGCCTGTGTCCAGCGTTCGATCATGCGTCGCAGCATGCCACGGGACACGCGGCGCGTGGAGGTGCGATGCGTCCTCCGGTCCGGCAGAGTCTGTCTCCATGACCGACCAACTGCTGCGTGTCCAGAACTTCAATGTGTCCGGCGACGGCTTCGGCGCGGGGGAGGGGCAGAGCTTCGAGCGGCCGTTCGGGCATGCCGATCCGCGCGTCCTCATGGCCTGGTGCGGGGAGACCGCCAGCTGGCTGATGCGCAGCGAACCGGGCGGCAGCCGCGGCATCGACGACTACCTGGTCCGGGACTACGCCCGCAACATCGGCGCCGAGATCATGGGCCGCGGCAAGTTCGGCCCGCAGAAGGGGGCCTGGGAGGATCTCGAGTGGCAGGGCTGGTGGGGTGACGAACCGCCGTTCCATACGCCGGTGTTCGTGATGACCCACCACCCCCGCCCCTCGATCACCCTCTCCGACACCACGTTCCACTTCGCCGACGCCGACCCGGCGACCGTCCTCGCCCAGGCGCGCGAGGCGGCCCGGGGCAAGGACGTCAGGCTCGGCGGCGGCGCCACGACCATCCGCCGGTTCCTCGACGCCGACCTCGTCGACACCCTGCACGTGGCGGTCTCGACGGGCGTGCGGCTCGGCTCGGGATCCCGCCTGTGGGAATCGCCGGACGAGCTGCGCGACCGGTTCCACCTGGACGTGGTGCCGAGTCCGGGCGGCGACGTGGTGCATCACCTGTTCTGGCGCAAGTGAGCGCCGGGTCGGGTCAGTTGCGGTACCGGTAGAGGATCCGGCCGCGCGTCAGGTCGTAGGGGCTGAGCTCCACCAGGACGCGGTCGAACGGAAGGATCTTGATGTAGTTCTTCCGGATCTTGCCGCTGATGTGGGCGAGCACCTTGTGCCCGTTGGTGAGCTCGACCTGAAAGCTGGCGTTGCGTAGGCACTCGGTGACGGTGCCCTCGATCTCGATACCCGGGTTTGTCTTCGGCATCAGTGAAGTACGACCTCCAGATTGGTTCCGACGCGTTCCGCGCCGATGGTGGTGAACAGTGTGACGGCCCGCGCGTTCGCCTCGCCGACCTCGGCCGTCGCAGCCGGGACGCCCGAGGCGTGCAGCGTGCCCAGTACGTCGGCCAGGAGCGCCCGCGCGATCCCGCGCCGCTGCCGGTCCTCCCGTACGGCGATGAGCCCGATCCTCGGCTGCCGGGGAACCGGCGCCACCCGCGTCAGCCCCACGTACCGGCCGCCCTCGACGGCCACCGCGTACTTCGTCGGGTCGACCACGGTGGCGTCGTCGAGACGCGGCAGCACCTCCGCCGGCATCTCCCGCCAGCCGAGACCGGCCCCGACCTCGGCCCGGACCGTACGGTCCAGCTCACGCAGGGGGTCCTTCTCCGCCGCGCCGAGGGGGAGGATCGTCACGCCCTCGGGCGGGCGCGCCGAGCCGAGGCCGGTGAGCTGCGGGTCGGTGGGCACCCGGTAGACGAACTCGGTGCGCGCGGGGGTGAATCCCGCCCGGTCCCACTGGGACGTCAGCGCGGGGTCGGCCGTGTCGACCATCGTGTACAGCGGCCTCGGCAGATCCGCCAGCATCGCCGCCGCGAGCTGGTCGAACGCCGTGTCGTGCCAGGAGTCGATGCTCAGGAAGATCCGGCCGTCGTGCCTGCGCCAGGTCTCGCCCCGGCCGACCACCTGATCGTCCTCCAGCGCGTGCCAGTGCCCGTCGGCGACGCGCGTGATCTCTGTCGTGTCCATAGGTCTCTGCCTCTCGGAATCGCCCAGTACGGGCGCTCCCGGCGACCTATGTCAGTGGCCGGCCCGTGAGAAGGAGGAGAGCACCCACGTGCGTACTGCTGTCATGGGTCCCACCTCCTGGGCGTGCGTCACGGTTCGCGGTCGACTGTAGGCGCCGCGATGCCGTCCCGTCCACGCAATTAAGCGCGGGGCAGCTCCAGGAAGGCGGCCCAGGCGCTCGTGGCGACCGTCACGGCGCGCCACAGGGCCCGGACGGTCGGCAGCGTGCCGCGCAGCTCGGCCGGCATCGCCCCGTCCGGCTCGACCGCGACGACCTCGGCGCCCAGTTCACCGCGGCCCGTGCGTAGTCCGGTCGGTGCTCGGCGTAGGCATCGGCGGCGGCGCCGAACGACGAGGCGTGCAGCGGCAGTTCGTCCCGGTCCATGCGTCGACGCCACAAAAGCAGCGGGCCCCGCCGGAAGATCCCGACGGGGCCCGCGATGCGAACGGCGGCTACGACAGCAGCTCCACCTCCGCCACGGTCGCCGCGCCACCCGTGAACACCAGGCGGTAGTGCGCGTACGAACCAGGCTTCGGCACCGAGAACGCCCGGGTCTGCTTGTCCCAGGCGAAGGACTCGCCGGCGCGCTCGTCGAGCGTCTTCCAGGTCGTGCCGTCGGCCGACGCCTCCAGCTTCCAGCCCGTCGGGGCCTTCGCGTGGTCGTCGGACGTCAGCGTGTACTGCACGGCCTTCGTACCGTCCGCCGGGACCGGCAGATCCGCGGACTCCACGCTCGCCGACGTCGACGAGGTGTTGTCGAAGAGCGGACCGGAGCCCGTGATCGCGTCCTTGCGGGGCGAGGCCACCTTGTCGTCCTTGGTGATGGACGTCGGTCCGGCGTCCTTGCCCGTGCCCCACGACGACGGCTTGTCGCCCATGGCGAACTCGACGACACCGCCCTTGGAGACGACCGAGTTCGGCAGCGAAGTCTTCGACCACGTCTTGCCGTTGACCTTCACACCCTGCACGTAGATGTTCTTGGCGCTGTTCTTCGGCGCCTTGACGACCAGGTCGTGGCCGTTCTCCAGGTGCAGGGTCATCTTGGTGAACTGCGGGGAGCCGATGGCGAATTCGCCGCTGCCCATGACGAGCGGGTAGAAGCCCATGGAGGAGAAGAGGTACCAGGCCGATTGCTCGCCGTTGTCCTCGTCGCCGTGGTAGCCCTGCCCGATCTCGGAGCCGGTGTAGAGGCGGGACAGCACCTCACGCACGTTCTTCTGCGTCTTCCACGGCTGGCCGGCCGCGTCGTACATGTACGTGACGTGGTGCGCGACCTGGTTGGAGTGGCCGTACTGGCCCATCCGGACGTCACGCGCCTCGGTCATCTCGTGGATGACACCGCCGTACGACCCGGCGACGTCCGCCGAACCGGTCTCCGGCGTCGAGAAGTACGTGTCCAGCTTCTTGGCCAGACCGGCCGTGCCGCCGTACAGGTTCGCGAGGCCCTTGGTGTCCTGCACCGCGGTGAAGGCGTAGCCCCACCCGTTCGTCTCGGTGTAGTCGTAGCCCCAGATCGCCGGGTTGAAGTCCTCCGACTTCACCCGCCAGTCGCCCTTGGCGCTCTTGCCCTGGAAGAAGCCCGTACCGGCGGCCTTGTCGTCGAACATGTTGACGTAGTCGCGGGCCCGGTTGAGGAAGTACTCCGACTCCTCCTGGTACTGCTTCTTGCCGGTCTTCTTGTAGAGGGCCTGGCCCATCTGCGCGATGCCGTAGTCGTTGAGGTATCCCTCGAGGGCCCACGACATGCCCTCGTGCGTGTCCGTCGACGTGTAGCCGAGGAACGGCGAGGTGTCCATGCCCTTGCGGCCCACACCCGACTGCGGCGGCACCACGGTCGCGTTCTTCACGGCCGCCTTGTACGCGTCCTCCGCGTCGAAGTCCACGCCCTTGACGTACGCGTCGGCGAACGCCACGTCCGACGACGTGCCCGTCATCAGGTCCGCGTAACCGGGCGAGGACCAGCGCGAGATCCAGCCGCCGTCCTTGTACTGCTGCACGAACCCGTCGACCATCTCACCCGCCTTGTCCGGCGTGAGCAGCGAGTACGCGGGCCACGTCGTCCGATAGGTGTCCCAGAAGCCGTTGTTGACGTACGGCTTGCCCTCGACGATCTTCGCGCCGGTGTGCGTCGGCGTGTCCGGGCCCGTCATCGCGGTGAACGGCGACGCGTACTTGTACGTCGACTTGCCGTCCGAACGGACCTTCTCGAAGGCCGAGTTGGGGTAGAGGTAGAGGCGGTAGAGCGAGGAGTACAGCGTCGTGAGCTGGTCCTGCGTGGCGCCCTCGACCTCCACCTTGTTCATGATCTTGTCCCACTGGGCGCGCGCCGCGTTCTTCACCGAGGTGAAGGACCGGTTCCCGGGGATCTCCTGCGCCAGGTTGTCCTTCGCCTGGTCGATGGAGATCAGCGAGGTCGCCAGGCGCAGCGTGACCGTGCGGTCCTTGCCCGCGTCGAAGGTGAAGTGCCCCTTCACCCCGGACGCGTCGGCGTCCTTGACCGCCTTGTCGAAGACGCCGTACACGAACAGGCGGGTGGCGCCCGTCGACAGACCCGACTTCACGTCCGAGTAGCCGGTGACGACACCGCTGTCCTTGTCGAGCGTCAGCCCGCCCTGCTCGGAGACGTTGTCGAAGATCACGCTCGCGTCGTCGCCCGGGTAGCTGAAGCGCAGCGCGGCGGCGTGGTCGGTCGGCGCCATCTCCGCCGTCACACCGTTCTCGAACGTCACGCCGTAGTAGTACGGGCGGGCCGTCTCGTTGTCGTGCTTGAACGGCAGGGCCCGGCCGGAGCGCGAGGTGTCCAGTTTGTCGCCGGACGTCGCCGACGGCATGATCTGGAACGTCTGGCGGTCACCCATCCACGGGCTCGGCTCGTGGCTCGCCGCCAGCGCCTCCATGGTGGGCAGGTTGTCCGCGTTGTTGTCGCGCGCGTAGTCGTACAGCCAGCTGTCCGAGCCCGCGTTCGTCACCGGCGTCCAGAAGTTGAACCCGTTCGGGACGGCCGCCGCCGGGAACGTGTTGCCCCGCGAGAACCCGCCGCTGGAGTTCGTGCCGCGCGTCGTCGACGCGTAGTCGCTCAGGTGCGCCTTGGGCGCGGCCGGCCGTGCCTGCTTCACCGAGATGTCGTCGAGCCAGCCGCGGAACTTCGCCGGGCCCTTCGCCGAGTCGTACCCGACGAGGATCCGGTCGATCGTCTTCCCGGCCGCGACCGACCCGATCGACGACTTCACGGCGTTCCACTGATTCACGTACAGCCGCTTGGCGTCGCCCTGGCCGCGCGGGGTCAGCAGACCGCCGTTCGAGTCGACCGCCTTCAGGTCGCTCAAGTACGTGCCGTCGGTGAAGGCGAGGTCGACCGAGACGTTCGTGGCGTCGTAGTCGCGGTCGCCGTCCGCCATCTGCGGGAAGATCTTGTACGACAGCTCGGTGTTCCGCGCCACCGCCACATCGACGTCGAAGACCTTGTTGTACGAGTACGCGCGCCCGTCGGTCTTGTGCGTGCCCGCGTAGCGCAGCGCGTACTTGCCCGTGAAGCCCGCGCCCGCCTTCGCCGTCGGCGAGCCGCTGGGGCCCTTGTCGACGAGCGAGAGCATGTCCTCGGGCGCGGGCGCCTGCTCGTCGCCCGTGGAGAGCTGGAGGTCCGCCAGCTGGGTCGCGTCGCTCGCGCCGTTGTTCTTCGTGAACTCGATGCGGAAGTGCGCGTACTCGGCAGGCTTGTCCAACTGGTACGTCTTCGTCTGGAACCGTTTGTCGAAGCTCTCGCCCGTGCGGGAGTCGAGCGTGGTCCAGTCCTTGCCGTCCGTCGACCCCTTGAGGACCCAGTCCTTCGGGTCGCGCTCGTCGTGGTCGTTGGCCGACGTCAGCGCGTAGTTGGTGATCTTGAGCGCGGTGTCGAGGTCGTACTCGACCCAGGAGGTCGGCGTGAACGCCAGCCACTTCGTGCTCGACTCGCCGTCGGTGAGATTGGCCGCGACCTCGCCGCTGCCGCTGTTCTCGCCGCTGGCCCGGACCTCGGTCACATGACCGTTCACATTGCCCGGAACTCCACCGGTGTAGGCGCCGTCGACCCCGGAGGACCGTTTGCTGCCGTCCGGGGCGGTGTCGACCGTGTTCAGCCAGTCGGGGACGGGTTGCCCCGCTTCGAAGGAGGAGCTGAACTCCTTCTCGGCGTGCGGCTTGTGGGGCGACGCCGCGACCGCGGCACCCTGCCCGGCGGCCGTGAGCACCAGCGCGGCCGCGCCCAGGGCGGCCGTGGAGGCGAATCTGTGTCGGGTTCTTCTGCCCTGCGTGAGGCCCTGCATGAGGTGTGTACCCTCCGACGACCGTAGACAACGTTGTCAGTTCGCTGCGCAAGGTCCAGTAGGGCGTCAAGTGACGGTTGGTGTCAAGGGTGTTGGAAGCCAGTGCGCGGGCGGGGTACGCGGGACGAAAATCCGAGCCCGCGTACATCCTTTGTAAACAAGGAAGTTGGGGCTGTCGACAACGCCCGCAGTGCGGCTTATTTCCGGGAGGTCTCAACTCGGAAAAGACCGACGTCCAAACCTGCATTCGATCTTGCCCAGTTCACAGGGAGTGGACTATACCTGTCGGCGTCCGGCCAGGCCCGAGTTCAGGCCGAGGCGGGACCGGGGGCGGGGGGAAACGGCGGGGCGCGCGGAGCGTCCCGGTATCCGTGCATCACCAGGCTTTCCGGAACGTTGCGCACCACCCAGCTCCATCTGCGTTCCCCCTCATCAGGGGCACAACACAGCACATCACCGCGGTGCCGGGGAGGATCCGGTTCACCGCCTGAGTCCTGGAGAAGGCGAGGACTTGAGCATGGGATCCACTTCCGACCAGCACGGTAACGGTGGCGTCGGCCGTCGCACTCTGATCAAGCGTTCCGCGGCCCTCGGCATCGCCGCCGTGCCGGCCGCGGGCCTGCTGTCCGCCTGCGCGAGCGGCGACAGCGGCAGTGACGACAAGGTCAAGAAGGGCACCAAGTCCAAGAACAACCCGCTGGCGGTCAACGCGAGCGCGGCGCTGTCCGTGACCATCTTCGACGGCGGTTTCGGCACCAAGTACGCCACCGACGCCAACGCCGAGTACAAGAAGGCGTTCCCGAAGGCGAAGGTCAACTTCCACGCGACGCAGAAGATCCAGTCGGAGCTTCAGCCGAAGTTCAACGGCGGCACCCCGCCGGACCTGATCGACAACTCGGGCGCCGAGCAGATGGACATGGGCGTCCTCGTCGGCAAGAAGCAGCTCGCCGACCTGACCCCCCTGCTCGACGCGCCGTCCATCGACGACCCGAGCAAGAAGGTTCGCGACACCCTGCGGCCGGGCATCGTGGAGATGGGCCAGTTCGACGGCGACCCGGTGTGGATCATGTACTACGCGTACACGGTCTACGGCGTCTGGTACTCGCAGACGGCCCTGGAGAAGCTGGACTCGGAGTACCCCGAGGACTGGGACGCGATGCTCGCCCTGTGTGCCAAGGCGAAGAAGAAGGGCATCGCCGGCTGGACGTACGCGGGCAAGTACCCGTACTACCTGCCGTTCTCGCTGTACCCGTTCATCGCGAAGATCGGTGGCCGCGAGGTCCTCGACAAGATCGACAACCTGGAGCCGAACGCCTGGAAGGACCCGGCCGTCAAGGCCGCCTTCGAGGCGTACTACGAGCTCTACAAGAAGGGCTACATCCTCAAGGGCACGCCCGGTATCGACCACATCCAGTCGCAGACCGAGTGGGCCAAGGGCAAGGCGCTGTTCATCCCGAACGGCTCGTGGGTGGAGAACGAGTCGGCGAAGGTCATCCCGAAGGACTTCAACCTCGCGGTCGGCGCGCCCTCCGGCCTCGACAAGAGCGACAAGATGCCGTTCGGCACCATCTGGGCGTCCGGCGGTGAGCCGTTCATCGTCCCGGCCAAGGCGGCGAACGTCGAGGGCGGCATGGAGCAGCTGCGCATCATGCTCAGCGAGGCCTCCTCGAAGAACTTCACCAGCCAGGTGAAGTCGCTGTCCGCCTTCAACGGCGGCACCGACGGCATCGAGCTGACCCCGGGTCTCAAGTCCGGTGTCGCGGCCCTGGAGAAGGCCGGCGACAACGTCGTCAACCCGCGCCTCCAGGACTGGTACGTCAAGCTCCAGAAGGAGCAGATCGGCGTCTCCGGTCTCGGCGAGATGATGGCGGGCCGTCTCACCCCGGCCGAGGCCATCAAGAAGATCCAGGCCTACGCGGACGCGGCGGCCAAGGACCAGTCGGTCAAGCACTACAAGCACCAGTAAGCGACAGGCGGAAGAACAGCACGTGCGCACACGTCCACTGGTGCGGCACCCGCACAGCGATCGGGGTCGGTAACCATGCAACACGGCAAGTACCGCTTCATTGTGGGGTTCTTGGTGGCCCCCCTGGCGTTGTACGCCATCTTCGTCATCTGGCCGTTCATCCAGTCGATCTACTACTCGTTCACCGACTGGACCGGACTGAGCCCCGACTTCAAGATGGTGGGCTTCGCCAACTACACGCGCCTGCTGCACGACGACATCTTCTGGAAGTCGCTGCAGCACAGTGTGATCTTCGTCGTGCTGTTGCCCCTGGTGACACTGAGCCTCGCGCTGTTCTTCGCCTTCATGCTGAACGTCGGGGGGCGGCGCCGTAAGGGCGCCGCCATCTCCGGCGTCCGCGGTTCCGGCTTCTACAAGATCGCGTACTTCTTCCCGCAGGTGCTCTCGATCGCGATCGTGTCCCTGCTGTTCCGCTTCATCTACAACCCCAGCGGCGGCCTGCTGAACTCGGCGCTCGACGCCGTCGGCCTCGGCAGCTTCCAGCCCCAGTGGCTGGGCGACCCGAGCTGGGCGCTCTGGGCGGTCATGGCCGTCCTGGTCTGGAGCACCGTCGGTTTCTTCGTTGTGCTCTTCTCCGCGGGCATGGCCTCCATCCCCAAGGACTTCTACGAGGCGGCGCTGCTCGACGGCGCCAGCCGCATCACGACCTTCTTCAAGATCACCCTGCCGCTGCTGTGGGACACCATCCAGTCCGGCTGGGTGTACATGGGCATCCTCGCCCTCGGCGCGGAGGCGTTCTCGGCGGTCAACATCATGACCGTCGGTCCCGGCGGCCCCGACTACTCGACCACCGTGCTGCCGCTGTACGTCTACCAGTCGGCGTTCCGTGATGCGAACGCCGCCTACGCGACCACCATCGGCGTCGCCCTCCTCATCGTCACGCTGCTGTTCGCGGCGATCGTGATGCGTCTTGGCCGGCGCGATCGGCTGGAGTACTGATGAAGACCACTGACACCCCGCCCCCCGTCGACCCGACGACGGACACCACCGGGAAGATCCCCGGCCAGCGCGTGGCCAAGGAGGACGCCCCGGGCTCGGGGAAGAGCATCACGGGCAGCAGCCTCAACGTCTTCTCGCACGGTGTCCTGATCATCTGGGCGATCATGGTGGCCCTGCCGCTGTTCTGGGCGGTCATGTCGTCCTTCAAGGACGACAACTCCATCCTGAGCACGCCGTGGGCGCTCCCCGACAAGCTGCACTTCGAGAACTGGTCGCGCGCCTGGTCGTCGGCGCACATGAGCGAGTACTTCCTCAACACGATCATCGTGGTGGGCTTCTCGCTGGTCGGCACGCTCGTGCTCGGCTCGATGGCGGCCTACGTCCTCGCGCGCTTCGAGTTCCCCGGCAACAGGTTCATCTACTTCCTGTTCGTCGGCGGCATGAGCTTCCCGATCATGCTGGCCCTGGTGCCGCTGTTCTACGTCATGAACAACATGCAGCTGTTGAACACGCTGCCCGGCCTGATCCTGGCCTACATCGCGTACTCGCTGCCGTTCACGGTGTTCTTCCTGACGTCGTTCTTCCGGACCCTGCCCTCGTCGATCGCGGAAGCCGCCTTCGTCGACGGCGCCTCCCACACCCGTACGTTCTTCCAGATCATGCTGCCGATGGCCAAGCCGGGCCTGATCAGCGTGGGCATCTTCAACTTCCTCGGGCAGTGGAACCAGTACATGCTGCCGACGGTCCTCAACACGGAGCCGGACAACCGCGTCCTCGCCCAGGGCCTGGTCGAGCTGGCCACCAGCCAGGGCTACAAGGGCGACTACTCCGGCCTCTTCGCGGGCCTGGTGATGGCGATGCTGCCCATCCTGGCCGCGTACATCGTCTTCCAGCGGCAGGTGGTGCAGGGGCTCACGGCGGGGGCGCTCAAGTAGAGCTCTCCACCGTCACGCGACCGGGCTCCGGCCCCGGGAGGAACGTCTCTCCGGGGCCGGAGCCCTGCGTGTGGAGGGGATACCGGCGGTAGCCCGGGGTGGACACGGCCTGGAACCGATTTCCGTCAAGGGCTTGACGGCAATAGCCGGTTCAGCAGAGCTTGGAGTTCATAACTTGTACAAGGTTCGGTCACCCACGGTGACGCGAGCCACGGATAAGGGTGGGTCAATGGAGACTCCGGGGTCGCAGTCGTCGCTGCACCGGGCCAATCTGGAGCGGGTCGTGCGCGCCGTACGCCTCGCCGGATCGCTCACGCAGGCGGAGATCGCGAGGACGACGGGCCTGTCCGCGGCGACCGTCTCCAACATCGTCCGGGAGCTCAAGGACGGGGGAACGGTCGAGGTGACGCCCACCTCGGCCGGCGGCCGCAGGGCCCGCAGCGTCTCGCTCAGCGGGGACGCGGGCATCGTCATCGGTGTCGACTTCGGCCACACGCACCTGCGCGTGGCGATCGGCAATCTCGCGCACCAGGTGCTCGCCGAGGAGTCCGAGCCGCTGGACGTGGACGCGTCCGCCGCGCAGGGCTTCGACCGCGCGGAGGAGCTGGTCGAGCGCCTGATCGCGGCGACCGGCGTGGACCGCACCAAGGTGGCCGGCGTCGGCCTCGGCGTACCGGGGCCCATCGACGTGGAGAGCGGCACGCTCGGCTCCACCTCGATCCTGCCGGGCTGGACCGGCACCCGGCCCGCCGAGGAGCTGAGCAGGCGGCTCGGCGTCCCGGTGCACGTGGACAACGACGCCAACCTGGGCGCGCTCGGCGAGCTGGTCTGGGGGAGCGGGCGCGGGGTCAGGGACCTCGCCTACATCAAGGTCGCCAGCGGCGTCGGCTCCGGTCTGGTGATCGAGGGCAAGATCTACCGCGGGCCCGGCGGCACGGCGGGCGAGATCGGGCACATCACGCTCGACGAGTCCGGCCCGGTCTGCCGCTGCGGCAACCGCGGCTGCCTGGAGACCTTCACCGCCGCCCGCTACGTCCTGCCGCTGCTCCAGTCCAGCCACGGCACCGACCTGACCATGGAGGGCGTCGTGCGGCTCGCGCGGGACGGCGACCCCGGATGCCGCCGCGTCATCGCGGACGTCGGCCGGCACATCGGCTCGGGTGTGGCCAATCTTTGCAATCTGCTCAACCCCAGCAGGGTCGTCCTCGGGGGCGATCTGGCGGAGGCCGGGGAGCTGGTCCTGGGGCCCATAAGGGAGTCTGTGAGCCGCTACGCGATCCCCAGCGCAGCCCGCCAACTCTCGGTCCTTCCCGGGGCGTTGGGCGGCCGTGCGGAGGTGCTCGGGGCGCTCGCCCTGGCGCTGAGTGAAATGGGCGATTCGACCCTTTTGGAAGGGATTGGCGGGGGCTCTGTTCCCGCAGCTACACCTGCCTTCACTTAGAGAACGCATGACACCGTTGCCATCTCGTTAAGTATTTACTCCTTGACGCTTGTGTTGCGGCCGAGTTGACTCCCAGCTACCTCGGCCGCAACGACGCGGCCTCGTCAGGGAGGTTTCTGAAGTGAACATGCGTATGCGTCGTGCGGCCTTTGCCTTCTGCGCCACCACCATGGCTGTCTCGCTCGCCGCCTGTGGCTCCGCCAAGGAGTCCAAGGACGACGGCGACAAGGCCAGCAGCGGCTCCAAGAAGGGCGACGCCATCACCGTCGGCCTGCTGCTCCCGGAGAACCAGACGGCTCGTTACGAGAAGTTCGACAAGCCGATCATCGAGAAGCAGATATCCGAGCTGACCAACGGCAAGGGCAAGGTCGAGTACCTCAACGCCAAGCAGGACGCTTCCCTGCAGTCGCAGCAGATCGACACGATGATCACCAAGAAGGTCGACGTCCTGATCCTGGACGCGGTCGACTACAAGGCCGTCGCCAACGGCGTGAAGAAGGCCAAGGACGCCGACATCCCCGTCGTCGCCTACGACCGCCTGGCCGAGGGCCCGATCGCCGCCTACACCTCGTTCGACAACACCGAGGTCGGCAAGACCCAGGGCAAGGCCCTGCTGGACGCCATGGGCTCGGACGCCAAGGCCAGCAGCAAGATCGTGATGATGAACGGCGCGATCACCGACCCGAACGCCAAGCAGTTCAAGGACGGCGCGCTCTCGGTGCTCAAGGGCAAGGTGGACATCGCCAAGTCCTACGACACCAAGGAGTGGAAGCCGGAGAACGCCAACGCCAACATGGAAGGCGCCATCTCCGCGATCGGCAAGGACAAGATCAAGGGCGTCTACTCCGCCAACGACGGCATGGCGGGCGGCATCATCACCGCGCTCAAGGGCGCGGGCCTGAGCAAGCTTCCCCCGGTCACGGGCCAGGACGCCGAGCTCGCCGGTGTGCAGCGCATCATCACCGGTGACCAGAACATGTCGGTCTTCAAGTCGTACCCGCAGGAGGCCGAGACCGTCGCCAAGATGGCCGTCGCGGTCGCCAAGACGGGCAAGATCGACTCCGCCGGTCTGACCACCAGCACGGTCGACAGCGGCACCGACAAGGGCATCGCCTCGGTCATCGTGCCGGTCGTCTCCCTGACGCAGAAGAACATCAAGGAGACCGTCATCGACCAGGGCTACTACACCCTGGACGAGATCTGCACGGCCAAGTACAAGTCGGCCTGCGACAAGCTCGGCCTGAAGTAAGCCGGACGGAGCCACCCCCGGGCCAGTGGGTCTTCCCGCCGGCCCGGTAACTCCTCCGTTCCGTACGGGACTTGCGCACTCCTCGCAGCAGCGCTCCCGTGGAAGACACGTCCGGCGCCCCGCCGCCGACAGCCCCGCAGCTCAACGGCGCGGCGCCGGACGGAACAACCCCCCTCATACTTCTTGGTTCAACCTCCCGCCGGGTCAGGCCTTTGGCGGCGAAGGAGATGGTTCACGTGTCCGCTACGCCTGTGCTGGCGTTGCGCGGGGTCTCGAAGCGATTCGGTGCCGTTCAGGCGCTCACCGATGTCGAGCTCGAGGTCCACGCCGGAGAGGTGGTCGCCCTGGTGGGCGACAACGGCGCCGGCAAGTCCACCCTGGTCAAGACGATCGCCGGCGTGCACCCCATCGATGACGGCGTCATCGAGTGGAACGGCAAGGCCGTCGCGGTCAACAAGCCGCACGACGCCCAGAACCTGGGCATCGCGACCGTCTACCAGGACCTCGCGCTGTGCGACAACCTCGATGTCGTCGGCAACCTGTTCCTGGGCCGTGAGATCAAGCGCCGCGGCGTCCTCGACGAGGTCGAGATGGAGCGTCGCGCCCGCGAGCTGCTCGACACGCTGTCGATCCGCATCCCGAGCGTGCGCATCCCGATCGCCTCGCTCTCCGGCGGTCAGCGCCAGGTCGTGGCCATCGCCCGCTCCATGCTCGGCGAGCCCAAGCTGGTCATCCTCGACGAGCCGACCGCGGCCCTCGGTGTCGAGCAGACCGCACAGGTCCTCGACCTCGTGGAGCGCCTTCGCGAGCGCGGTCACGCGGTCATCCTCATCAGCCACAACATGGCCGATGTGAAGGCCGTCGCCGACAAGGTCGCCGTGCTCCGGCTCGGCAGCAACAACGGCGTGTTCGAGGTCAAGACGACCTCGCAGGAAGAGATCATCTCCGCCATCACCGGCGCCACGGACAACGCCGTGACCCGTCGTGCGGCGCGCAGCAACGCGGAGGCTCAGAAGTGAGCATCGACAAGGGCTCCAACGTGAGCACCGACAAGACCGACGCCTCGCAGGCCCCGGTGGACGCGGCTCCCGTGGCCGCCGGCGCGTCCGTCGCCGCCGTCGACCCCCGCCTCCTCGTGCGCGAGCAGGGCTTCGCGGGGTACGTCAGCGAGTTCAAGCGCAAGATCAAGGGTGGTGACCTGGGTGCGATACCCGTCGTCATCGGCCTGATCGTCATCTGCGCGATCTTCCAGAGCCTCAACTCGGCGTTCCTCGGCGCGGAGAACCTGAACAACATCTTCGTCGCCATGGTGGCCACCGGCATGATGTCGGTCGGCATCATCTTCGTGCTGCTGCTCGGCGAGATCGACCTCTCGGTCGGCTCCGTCTCCGGCGTCTCCTCGGCGATCACCGCCGTCCTGAGCGTCACGCACGGCATGAACGAGTGGCTCGCCGTCCTCGTCTCGCTCGCCGCGGGTGCGGTCATCGGCGCCCTGCACGGCTTCTTCTTCGCCCGCGTCGGCGCCCCCGCGTTCGCCGTCACCCTGGCCGGCCTGCTGTTCTGGAACGGCTTCATGCTCCAGATCCTGGGCTCCAACGGCACGATCAACCTCGACAGCGACGGCGTGGTCGGCAAGCTCACCACGTACTACTTCTCGGACGTCGCCGCCGCCTACGGCCTGGCCCTCATCGCGGTCCTCGCCTACTTCGTGCCGAGCTTCCTCGCCAACCGCCGCCGCGAGGCCGCGGGCATCCCGTCCCGCCCGCTGAGCGACCTGCTGGTGCGTACGGTGCTGCTGGCCGTCGGCGTCTTCGGCGTCGCGGTCATCTTCAACAACTACAAGGGCCTGCCGCTCGCGGTGCTGCTCTTCGGCATCGTCCTCGTCGGTTCGGACTTCGTGCTGCGCCGCACCTCCTACGGCCGCAAGGTCTTCGCGCTCGGCGGCAGCGTCGAGGCGTCGCGCCGTGCCGGTATCAACGTGACGGCGGTCCGCATCTCGGTCTTCGCCATCGCGGGCCTCTTCGCGGCGGTCGGCGGCCTCTTCTGGGCCTCCAAGATCGCGGCGGCCAACCAGGGCGCCGGCTCCGGCGACCTCCTGATGAACGTCATCGCCGCGGCCGTCATCGGCGGCACCAGCCTCTTCGGTGGCCGGGGCCGCACCTGGAACGCGCTCCTCGGTGTGCTGGTCATCACCTCGATCCAGTACGGCCTGGCCCTCCAGGGCATCGCCACCCCGATCCAGTACATGATCACCGGTGGTGTGCTTCTCGCCACGGTCGTCATCGACTCGGTCACCCGCAAGACCCAGAAGTCGGCAGGCCGTGCCTGACCCCTTCTGAGCTGGGATTCCCGGACTGACTGTGCCCGGTGTCAACGGTGACGCCGGGCACAGTCATGCCCCGAACGCACGGCCCGGACGCCGCTCGCAACGGCGGAACATTAGACTCGACAGACCCGGCAAGCTCGAACAGCTCAACCAGCTACTACAGCTCTACTGCAAGGAGGCACGGGTGCCGCTGCTGACCCGCATCACGGGACCGCGCGATCTGGACCGGCTCAGCCTGGAGCAGCTGGACCAGCTGGCAGGAGAGATCCGGACCTTCCTCGTCGACGCGGTATCCAAGACCGGCGGCCACCTCGGGCCGAACCTCGGCGTGGTCGAGCTCACCATCGCCCTGCACCGGGTCTTCGAGTCGCCGCAGGACAAGATCCTCTTCGACACCGGCCACCAGTCCTACGTGCACAAGCTGCTCACCGGCCGCCAGGACTTCTCCCGGCTGAAGATGAAGGGCGGCCTCTCCGGCTACCCCTCGCAGGCCGAGTCCGAGCACGACGTCATCGAGAACAGCCACGCCTCCACGGTCCTCGGCTGGGCCGACGGCATCGCCAAGGCGAACGAGCTGCGCCGCACGGACGACCACGTCGTCGCGGTCATCGGCGACGGCGCGCTGACCGGCGGCATGGCCTGGGAGGCGCTGAACAACATCGCGGCCGCCAAGGACCGCCCCCTGGTGATCGTCGTCAACGACAACGAGCGCAGCTACGCGCCGACCATCGGCGGCCTCGCGAACCACCTGGCGACCCTGCGCACCACGGACGGCTACGAGCGCTTCCTGGCCCGCGGCAAGGACCTCCTGGAGCGCACCCCGGTCGTCGGCAAGCCCCTCTACGAGACGCTGCACGGCGCCAAGAAGGGCCTCAAGGACTTCATCGCCCCGCAGGGCATGTTCGAGGACCTCGGCCTGAAGTACGTCGGCCCCATCGACGGCCACGACATGGAGGCCCTGGAGTCGGCGCTGATCCGCGCCAAGCGCTTCGGCGGCCCGGTGATCGTGCACTGCCTCACCGAGAAGGGCCGCGGCTACCGCCCGGCCCTGGAGGACGAGGCCGACCGCTTCCACGGCATCGGCCCCATCCACCCCGACACCGGCCTGCCGATCAAGGCCGCGGGCGCCGACTGGACCTCCGTCTTCGGCGACGAGATGCTCAAGCTCGGCCAGGAGCGCGAGGACATCGTCGCGATCACCGCGGCCATGCTCCAGCCGGTCGGCCTGGACAAGTTCGCCAAGGCCTTCCCCGACCGCGTCTACGACGTCGGCATCGCCGAGCAGCACGGCGCGGTCAGCGCGGCGGGCCTCGCCACCGGCGGCCTGCACCCGGTCTTCGCGGTCTACGCGACGTTCCTCAACCGTGCCTTCGACCAGGTCCTGATGGACGTCGCCCTGCACAAGTGCGGAGTGACGTTCGTGCTGGACCGGGCGGGCGTCACCGGCACCGACGGCGCCTCGCACAACGGCATGTGGGACATGTCGCTGCTCCAGGTCGTCCCCGGCATCCGGATCGCCGCGCCGCGCGACGCCGACCAGGTCCGCGCCCAGCTGCGCGAGGCCGTCCAGGTCGAGGACGCGCCCACGGTCGTGCGCTACTCCAAGGGCGCGGTCGGCCCGGCCGTCGAGGCGGTCGGCACGGTCGGCGGCATGGACGTCCTGCGCGAGCCGGGCCCCGACGCGGCTGCCCGCCCGGACGTCCTCCTGGTCTCCGTCGGCGCCCTCGCGCCCATGTGCCTGGAGATCGCCGACCTGCTCGACAAGCAGGGCATCACCACGACCGTCGTCGACCCGCGCTGGGTCAAGCCGGTCGACGAGGCGATGGCCCCGCTCGCCGAGCGCCACCGCGTCGTCGTCACCGTCGAGGACAACTCCCGCGTCGGCGGTGTCGGCTCCTCGGTCGCGCAGGCCCTGCGCGATGCGGGCGTCGACGTGCCGCTGCGCGACTTCGGCATCCCGCCGCGCTTCCTCGACCACGCCTCCCGCAAGGAGGTCATGGCGGAGATCGGCCTGACCGCCCCGGACATCGCGCGCCAGGTCACCGGCCTGGTCTCGAAGCTGGACGGCCGCCGCGAGGCCTCCGTCGCCGAGGAGATGGAGCCGGCGCGGGACTGACGTCCGTAGCGACCGCATGGGCCGGTCGAGCCTCCTTCGGGTGGTTCGACCGGCCCATTCGCGTGAATAGCCGTGACTGACCGGGTATCCGGTGGCTACTCGTCCCGATCATGTCGGGACCGAGGACCGAGCCGCATGGAGGTATGCCGGTGACCACGCAGCCAGACTCAGGCCCAGAGCCGGGTACGCGACGGACGAGCGGCCTGTTGCGCACCAAGTCCATCGAGCAGTCCATCAGGGACACCGAGGAGCCGGAGCACCAGCTCAAGAAGTCCCTCTCCGCACTCGACCTCACCGTCTTCGGCGTCGGCGTCGTGATCGGCTCCGGCATCTTCGTCATCACCGGCACCGCCGCCACCGACTACGCGGGCCCGGCGGTGACCATCGCCTTCGCGGTCGCGGCCGTCGTCTGCGCCCTCGCCGCGCTCTGCTACGCCGAGTTCGCCTCGACCGTCCCGGTCGCCGGCTCCGCGTACACCTTCGCCTTCGCCTCGCTCGGCGAGTTCCCGGCCTGGATCATCGGCTGGGACCTGATCCTCGAACTGGCACTGGGCTGCGCCACCGTCGCCGTCGGCTGGTCCGGCTACGTCCAGTCGCTCCTCGACAGCTGGGGCATCCCGCTGCCCGAGGCGCTGCGCGGGCCGGGGGAGGGCAGCGGCTTCACCTTCAATCTCGCCGCGTTCCTGCTCGTCCTCGCGGTCATGACGGTCGTCGTCCTCGGCATGAAGCTGTCCGCCTGGGTCACCTCCGCGGTCGTCGCCATCAAGGTCACCGTCGTCCTGATCGTGATCGCGGTCGGCGCCTTCTTCATCACGGGCTCCAACTACGACCCGTACATCCCGCCGAGCAAGCCCACCGAGGGCGGCTCGGGCCTGTCGCAGACCCTCCTGGAGGGCATCGCCGGGTTCACCCCGTCGAACTTCGGCATCATGGGCATCTTCACCGCCGCGGCCGTCGTCTTCTTCGCCTACATCGGCTTCGACGTCGTCGCCACGGCCGCGGAGGAGACCCGCAACCCGCAGAAGGACGTGCCGCGCGGCATCCTCGGCTCCCTCGCCATCTGCACCGTCCTGTACTGCGCCGTCGCCGTCGTCGTCACCGGCATGCAGAACTACAAGGACCTCGACCCGGAGGCGCCCCTCGCGGAGGCGTTCAAGGCGGTCGGCCACCCGTTCTGGGCGGGCGTCATCTCCTTCGGCGCGGTCGTCGGCCTCACGGTCGTCTGCATGATCCTGCTGCTCGGCCAGAGCCGGGTCTTCTTCGCGATGAGCCGGGACGGACTGCTGCCGCCCGTCTTCAGCGCCGTCCACCCCAGGTTCCGCACGCCGTACCGCTCGACCATCATTCTCGGGGTGCTCACCGCGTTCGTCGCGGGCTTCGTCTCTCTGACGGAGCTGTCGAAGCTGGTCAACATCGGCACCCTGTTCGCCTTCGTGATCGTGGCCATCGGCGTGCTCATCCTGCGCCGCACCCGGCCCGATCTGCCGCGCGCCTTCAAGGCCCCGTGGGTGCCCGTGCTGCCGATCGCGTCGGTGGCGTGCTCGGTGTGGCTGATGCTGAACCTGTCGGTGGAGACCTGGCTGCGGTTCGCGATCTGGATGGTCGTCGGCGTGATCATCTACTTCGCGTACGGGCGACGGCACAGCCGCGCCGCGGAGGGCGCCGAAGCCCTGGGGGCCGACAACTCCCGGTAACCGGCAATCCCTTGCCTCGGCCCCGTATGTTCCGCTTCGGCGGGAACTGCGGGGCCGGATAGTTTGGCGTGATGCTCACCCAGGCGCCGCAGCCGCTACCGTCCGTGTCCGACGTCCGCCGCGCCGCCCCGCACTCCGGCCCCACCGGCCGCCCCGGCTACTGGAGACGGCTGCTCCCGCTGCTCGCCCTCCTCGCCTGTGCCACCCGCCTGCCGTCCTTCGCGCGGCCGCTGTGGAACCCCGACGAGGGCTATCTCGCCGTCCAGGCACGGATGTTGGCGCACGGCGGCGCGCTGTACGAGTCGGTCGTCGACCGCAAACCGCCGTTCCTGCCCTGGCTGTACGAGGCGGTGTTCGCCCTCTTCGGTTCGCAGTCGCTCACCCCGCTCAAGTGGTGTGCCGTGGCGGCGCAGTTGGTGACGGCGGTGCTGCTCGCGTCGACCGCCCGGCGCCGCTGGGGCGACGGCGCCGGACGCACGGCGGGCGTGCTGTACCTGCTGATCTCCGTCGGCCTCAACCCGGAGGACGCGCAGGCCGCGACCTTCGAGGTGTTCATGCTGCCGTGGACGGCGGCGGCCGTGTGGTGCGCCGACCGGCGCCGCTGGGGCTGGTGCGGCGCGGCCGTCGCGGGCGCCTTCCTCACCAAGCAGACCGGCGCGGCCGTCCTGATCCCGGTGGCCTGGACGCTGTGGCGGTGCGGGGCGCCGCGGGCGGCTGTGGTGCGGTGCGCGGTGGGCGTGACGGCACCGGTCCTCGCGGCGGCCTGCGCCACCGACCCGGCCGGCTTCCTGTTCTGGACGGTGACCGGCTCGGGCGCGTACGCCTCCTTCACCGGCTCCGAACTCCACGTCCTCGTACGGGGGTTGGTGAACGCGGCGATCCTGGGAGTCGCCTGCGCGGGCATCCTGCCGCCGATCGTCCGTGTGCTGCGCCTCGCCCGCACCGGCCACGGCGACCTGTGGCTCTGGCTCGGCTCGTCGGGCGTCGCGGTCCTGGCCGGCTTCCACTTCTTCGGCCACTACTACCTGCAACTCACCCCGCCCCTGGCCCTCCTGGGCACCGCGGCGCTCCAGATCCTGCCGCGCGAACGCGCCGTGGACGCCCTCCTCGTCTCCGCCTGCTGCTGCGCCCTCTTCATCGGCTGGGGCCTGCTCGCCCCGCGCCCCGACCTCGCCCACGCCCAACGGGTCGCCGACGCGGTGCGGGCCCGCACGCTCCCCAGCGAGCCGGTCCTGATCTGGGGCATGCACCCGGAGACGTACTGGCTGGCCGACCGCCCCCCGGCCACCCGCTTCCTGACCGCCGGCCTGCTCACCAACTACAGCGGCGGCCGGGACGGCCCGCGGGTGGGGGAGCGGTGGGCCGTCCCGGGCACCTGGCACACCTTCCGCACCGAGTTCGCGGCCCGGCCGCCGGGGCTCGTGGTGGACGACTCACGGGGCGGTCCGTACGGGGTGGGGCGGGTGGGGGCGGTGCGGCGGATGCTCGGTTCGTACGAGGAGGTTGCGCGGGTGGACGGGGCGGTGGTGTACCGGCGCCGGGGCTGAGACCGGTCGATGTTCAGGGAGCCGCACACAGGAAGACCCCACCTTGTTCACCGGGCGGCCACTCTATGATGGGACCGCTCGGTGCGCACACAGGTTCGGAAAACGTGATCGACGGCGCCCGTGAGCAGGGAAGGGACAGGTCACGTCATGCGGACCGGATCCGGGCGCGGCGCCGCCCGAGACAGAGTGACTCTCGACACGGAGCGTACGTCGGAGCCCCGTCAGCGGGCCGAAGGTCCCGTCGACGGCCGCTGGCTCGTGCTCGGCAAGGACGGTCGGCTGACCGCCTACGCACGTACCGCGAGCGCACTGCTGCGGTGGACGGAGCAGAGGCCGGGAGGCCCGGAGTGGGACGGCCCCGAGGCGTTCCCGGTGGCCGGGCTGACCCACCTCTCCGTCGCCCAGGGCGCCGATACCTACGTGCACTTCGTCGGCCGCCGCGAGGTGCGCAAGGGGGAGGGCGCTCCTGTGGTCGACATCGTCCATGCCATCCAGTACCAGACGGGGCGCGCCGTCACCGAGTGGCGCTCGCTGGGCAACCCGCACAAGGACCAGGCCAAGGCCGTCCGTCTCGGCATACCCGCAGCGGCGATCAGCTCGTCCGGCACCGTGTACGTCTTCACACGCAATGCGGGGGGCGGGGTCATGCTGCGCCGGGAACTGCCGGGCGGCAAGTGGGGTCCCTGGACCGATCTCAAGGGCAGCCAGGCGCAGGATCCGATGGCTCTGGTGGCTCACTCCTCCGGTCATGTGGAGGCGATGGTTCCAGGGAAGGATGTCGTCATGCGGTGGGTCCAGGACCAGCCCGAGGGCGATTTCCGCCAGGCTCCCAACATCCCGGTCGCCGTGGCCCGCGGTAGCGCGGTGGCGCTGGAGACGGCGCCCGGCCGGACCACGTACTTCTGGACCGACCCCACGACGGGAGGTCTCGCGGCGCACCGTCCGGGCAGTTGGGTGTTCCCGCTCGGCGGTGCCCCGGACGACAGCCCCGTGGCCGCGCTGCGGACCGTGCTGGACGGCTACGACTGCACGGTGCTGGCCCACCGGGATGTCCAGGGCCAGGTCATGCTGTCGGCCTTCGGCACGGAGAACGAGCAGGCGGGCGCGTGGTGGTCGGCCACGGGTGAGCGGTGCACAGGGGCCCCGGGGCTGGCGCGGGACGCGCACGGGAGGGTCGTGCTCGGCATGATCGGCGCCGACGGAGCGCTCCACATCGCGCGGCAGACCGGGCACGGAGGCTTCGAGATGGCCCGGTCGGAGCGCGTCTGAGGCGGCGCCGTCGGCCGGTCCGCGGCCGCGCGACGTGAGGAGGGGGTGGACCCGGCGGGTCCACCCCCTCCTCACGTGTCCGTGCCCCTCAGTTCGTCGTTCCTCCGCCGGCCGGTGACTTCTTCGCCGACTCGGGGATCTCCTCGCCCGTGCGCAGCGCCTTCCACAACTGCGTGGCCTGCGGCTCGGCGGCGACGACCCGGTTGGGGTCGGCGGTGTCGTACTGCACCGGGAGCATGATCGTCTCCATCGTCTCCGGGTCGACGCCCTTGAGGCTGCGGCCGAACTCTGCGAGCGCCTTGAGGTTCGCGAGCTCCGAGTCGGTGGTCAGCGAGGCGGTGAGGCTGTCCGCGATCTTGTACGACTTGGTGGGGCTGCCGAGCAGGTCCTGCTTCTTGATCTCGCTCAGCAGGGCGATCATGAACTGCTGCTGGAGACCGATGCGGCCGAGGTCGCTGCCGTCACCGATGCCGTGCCGGGTGCGGACGAACGCGAGGGACTCGGTGCCGTCGAGCTTGTGGGTGCCCTTGGTCAGGTCGAGCCCGCTGGACTTGTCGTGGATCGCCTGGTCGACGGTGACGTTCACGCCGCCGATGGCGTCGACGAGGTCCTTGAAGCCCGCGAAGTCGATCTCCATGAAGTGGTCGAGGCGGACCCCGGACATCTTCTCGACGGTCTTGACCACACAGGCCGGACCGGCCAACGAGTAGACGGAGTTGAACATCACGCGCTTCGCCGACGGCAGGGTGGTGCCGTCGGTCTTGGCGCACTCGGGGCGGGTGACGAGGGTGTCGCGCGGGATGCTGACGGCCGTGGCCTGCTTGCGGCCCTCGGGTATGTGCATCACGAGGGCGGTGTCCGAGCGGGCGCCCGAGACGTTGCCTGTCTTCAGCTTCGCGTTGGCGCCGGCCCGCGAGTCCGAGCCGAGGACCAGCACGTTCGTACCGCTGGTCGGCAGCTTCTCGGGGCGGTCGGTGCCGATCGCCTTGTCGAGGTCGACGCCGTCGATGTTGCCGTTGAGGTTGCTGTAGAGCCAGTATCCGGTGCCGCCCGCGGCGAGCACGACGAGCACGAGCGCCAGCAGAATCCACCGCCAGACACGACGGCGTTTCTGCGGCTTCCCCTTGCGGCGCCCGCCGGGCGCGCGCCTGGATCTCTGGTTCTCCTGCGGCTCCGTCAGGGCGTGCGTCATGCCGCGTTGTCCTCTCTCACAAGTGGCTCGGTGCGTGCGACACCGGCCCGGGATGGTGACGGGCGTGGGGGCCACGAGTGGGGGGAGAGGCCGGGCCGTGGGCCGGCCGAAGGGCCGTGCTGTCTTCGAACTATAGACCGGCTCTGTTGTCGAACGGGGCTGGAGAGGCCTTATGTCCGAATTGATCAAAGTTGCGCAAGTTATAACTGCTGTTGACATCAAGGTAAGAGAATGGTGAAGATGTGCGCGACCTTTGATGGGTTTATTCATTCGTTTTACGACCGAATACGACATCTCGTAGTTGGTCTGTGAGTGGTCGCAGTTCGAGCCGGGGGGCACGAGGGCGTGCGATCGCTGTGGCTCGTCCATGCCCCTTCGGGCAGACGAGAAGAGGAGGGTTGCCAGGTGCTGCCTGTGCGTTTCCGTGAAGGGCGGCGGCCGTGACCACCTTCTCCGAACCTGCGGTTCGGGGGACGGGGCCCGCTCCTACCGCACTGTCGAACCCGTCGGCCGGCGCCGCTCCGCGTATCGCCGCGCCGCGGTCGACCACGGCACCCTCCGGCGAGCACTCCGACGTCTACGTCGAGCAGGACCTGACCCCGCTGGCGGCCCGCGAAGCCAACCGGCGCGCCCTCACCTCACTGCTGGACACAGCGGGTGTGCCGCACTTCACGGTCCGCGGCACCTCGGATCACGGCACGACCGTCGCCGTCGCCGATCACCACCGCGAGCAGGCCCTCGCCGCGATCTTCCAGGGGCTCGGCCACTATCCCGGTCACCTGAGCGTGATCGACCCCGACGCCCTCCGCACCGCCAAACCCGTCTCGTCGCGCGACCCCCGTGCCTGGCGCGACGTCTCCGACGCCCGGATCGTCCAGGTCAGCTGGTACCGCACCGATCCCGGACGACACCTGCTCCTCGGCCACGAGTACGGCTGCGCGGTCGAGTTCTGGCAGCAGCAGGGCACGTATCTGATCGCGCCGCGTGCCAACCGGGCCACCTGGGCGGTGGCGGCCGACGGAGTCAATGTGCTCGGCGCCGCCCGGCTGTTCAGCCGCTTCGTCTCCGACTGGACGGACCCGCGCTTCGCCCCCGCACTGCCCACCCGGCCCGAGTTCCTGGTCAACAGTGCCGACGACATCACTTTCCCGGTCGACGCCGTGTACACCTGGGTCGACGGCAACGACCCGGTCTGGCAGCGTCGCAAGGCCACGGCGAAGGGCGAGGCCTATCACGCCGAGTCCGCGAGCGACGCGCGGTTCATCAGCCGCGACGAGCTGCGGTACTCGGTTCGTTCCCTGCACCTGTTCGCGCCGTGGATACGGAACATCTACATCGTCACCGACGACCAGGTTCCGCCGTGGCTGCGCGAGGACATTCCGGGATTGCGGATCGCCTCGCACCGGGAGATCTTCCACAACCCGGCCGACCTGCCGACGTTCAACTCGCACTCCATCGAGAGCCAGTTGCACCACATCGAGGGACTGGCCGAGCACTTCCTCTACTTCAACGACGACATGTTCATGGGGCGCCCCGTCGCCCCCCACGCGTTCTTCACCCCCAGCGGCGTCGCCCGCTACTTCCCGTCCCGCAACCGCATTCCGCAGGGCCCGGTCGTCGAGACCGACACCCCCGTCGACGCGGCGTGCAAGAACAATCGTGCGCTCCTGTACGAGCGATTCGGGCGTGTCATCACGCAGCCGATGGAACACATTCCGTACGCGCTGCGCCGGTCGTCGATGGAGGAGGCCGAGCGGGACTTCCCCGAAGCCTGGGCGCGCACATCGGCCAGCCGGTTCCGGGCGATGACCGACCTCTCGCCCACCTCGTCCTTCGCCCTCTACTACGCGGCGCTGCAAGGCCGGGGGCAGCCGGGTTCGATGCCCTTCACCTATCTGCAACTCGCGGTGCCCGACCTGGCCGACCGGCTGCAAAGGCTCCTCGACGGCCGTGACCAGGACTCCTTCTGCCTCAACGACGCCTTCTCCACCCCCGAGGACATCGAGGCCCAGCAAGAACTCCTGGACGGCTTCCTCACTTCCTATTTCCCGACCCCAAGTCCCTACGAGCGATGAGACGGAGTTCCTGACGTGGCAGACCAGACGTCACTGAGCTCCGCGGCTCATGTCTACCGACGCCTCGTCCCGCAGCCGGTGCGCTCCGTCGCCGCCACCACGGTCCCGGGGCGCGTCCGGCGCAAGGTCAAGCGCTCGCTCGCACAGACCCTCGTCCGCCGCGAGGCCCGGCTGCACCGGCGCGCCCTGCAGCGCGTCCGCAAGGCCGGGCTGGGCAGCTCCGAGGCGCGGGTCGACGCGCCGGACGGCCGGATCGGGCATCTGCACACCGGCCTCAGCGTCGACCTCGCCCGCCGGCTCGACCACGACCTGGTCACCCAGGCCCTGGACGCGGCCGGTGTCCCGTGGTTCGCGGTACCCGCCCTCGACGACCGGCGCATCGCGCTGGCCGTGGACCAGCGGGACAAGGGCGCGGTTCGGCGATCCCTGCGAGCCCTGCTGGAGGAGCACACCGGATACGTGGTGTCGGTGTCGCCGGCCAACAGCGACACCGAGATGATCCCCGGCAGCCATGTGAAGGCGTGGAAGCACTTCGGCAGGGCCCGGGTCATCCGCCTGGTCTGGCTGCGCACCGAACCCACCGGCAACCTGTGGGTCGGTGAGGACCAGGGCATCGAGATCGAGTTCTGGACCGTCAACAACGACCTGCCGCAGGAACGCCTCATCGGCCCTCGGCCCAACCGGGTCCAGCGTGCCGTGCCCGCGGACGCGCCCGGCGTCGACATCGGTCTGGACCGCCTCTCGGGCTACTGCGACGTCGACGGCGACCTGGAACCGACGGTCACCCTGGAGGATTTCGACGTTCCACGGCTCGAAGAGATCACCTTCCCGGTCGACATGGTCGTGCTGTGGCAGCACGCCACCCCCTGGGGCGAGGAACTGCTGCGCGCCGCGCTGCGCTCGATCCACCAGTACGCCCCCTGGACGGACGTCGTCCACGTGGTCGCCCAGGCCCCGGTGCCCGGATGGGTGCGCGCCGACGAACGGCTCACGGTCGTGCCCGCAGGCCCGGGAGCCGAATGGCGGCTGCACGAACTCCCCGACATCGCGGAGCATTTCGTGCTGCTGCGCCCCGGTGCCCTCTTCGGCCGTCCGGTGCGGCCGTTCGACTACTTCGGACCCCACGGCGTCACCCGTCCCCGCAAGGGCCGGTGGACCGCCGAGGAATCGTTCGCTCCATGGACCCGCGCCGCGTACGCGGCGACCATGAGGGTCACCGCACACAGCTACGCGGGTGGACCCCAGCCCCACCGCTGCGTGACCCTTGATCACCTTGGCGGGGCGGGCATCACCGTGCCCCCGGTCTTCGACGGCCAGGCCGTGGCCATGGTCCCCGGTGGTCACCCGATGGACAGTCTGCTCCACCACATCGCGTACGCCTCGGGACTGGCCGACCCGTCCGGCGAGACATCGACGACGCTGCACGCCGCCCTGCCCGGCATCGAGCACCGCCTGAACCGGATGCTCGTCCGCAGGGACACCCAGCAGATCCAGTTCTACGGCTTGGGGGACGCGCATGCCCTCCAGGGCGGAACCGAGGCCGTCAGCCGCTTTCTGCGCCGTTACTACCCCGTCCCCAGCATCTTCGAGTACGGGGTACCCAAGGAGTCGGACAACCAGTCGTGAGCATGGGAAATCCCGAGGCGTCAGCGGTCGTGGGGGCCTACCGCACCCTTGTCCCCAGAGGTCTGCGACGCCAGGTCGCACGCCGTGTACCGGCACGCCTGCGGAGCGGACTGAAACAGGTCCTCCGGCACCTCCAGGCGACGACTCTGATCGCGCGGCTCGTGCGGACCAGGCAGGCGCGTCGGCGCTGGCCCCACCTGTTCAACACGGACGAGCGGCTCGCCGTCCTGGCCGGCCACGGCAAGCAGATCGCGCTCATCCGGCCGACCGTGTCACCACTCGGACTGCGCGAGGCCAATCTCGAACTCGTCTCCACCCTCCTGGAAGAAGCGGGCGTCGACTACTTCGCCGTACGCGGCGACTCCGAGTTCCGATCTTGTCTGGCCGTGGCCGAGGCTGACCGGGACCGCGTGGCGCACGCCCTGATGCGCACCGCCGACACCGGCCCCGTCTACGTCAGCGCCTGCCGAGGCGATGTGGCGGTGGGCCGCAGGGCCCTGTGCGCCTCCAAGCACGGGCAGCAACTGGTGCGCACCGCTTCGGTGCTGCGTACCGGCATGGTGTGGAGCGATCCCGCGGCCTCACTCGTACTGGGTCTCGCGCACGGCTGCGACATCGAGTTCTGGCAGTTGCGGGAGGGCCGTCTGGTGGCGCCCCGGCCCAACCGCGTCACCGAGGACGTAGCCTTCGACGAGCCGCGGGTCACCGTTCCCGTCAGCAGACTCACCGCTTTCGCGGCCCTGCACACCCGCCGCACCCGGTCCGTGCGCACCATCGCGCCGTGCGCCGACGCGCTGCCCGAGGACGTCCGCTTCCCCATCGACGTCGTCTATACCTGGGTCGACGGCAACGACCCCGCGTGGCAGCGCCGCCGGGCCGCGTACGGAGAGGGCGGCTACCACACGGAGTCCGCGAACGCCGCGCGCTACATCAGCCGTGACGAACTGCGCTACTCCCTGCGCGCGTTGGAGCAGAACGCCCCCTGGGTGCGCCACGTCTACGTGGTGACCGACCGGCAGCGCCCGTCCTGGCTCACCGACCGTCATCCGCGCATCAGCGTGGTCGACCACTCGGAGATATTCGACGAGGCCGACGCGCTGCCGACCTTCAACTCCCATGCCATCGAGAGCCGGCTGCACCACATCAAGGGGCTGTCCGAGCACTTCCTCTACTTCAACGACGACATGTTCCTCGGCCGTCCCGTCACCCCGGGTGACTTCTTCCTCTCCAACGGCATGACCAGGACGTTCCTGTCGCCCTCTCAGGTACCGCGGTGGGAGCGGACGCTGGGGGACCGGCCGGTGGACGCCGCGGGCAAGAACAACCGCCGTCTCATCCATGACAACTTCGGCTCGTCTCTCGTCCAGAAGATCCGGCATGCCCCCTACGCGCTGCGTCGCAGCGTGCTCCAGGAGATAGAGCACGAGTACGCCGAGGCGCACCGGCAGACGTCCCGGAGCCGGTTCCGCAGCGCGGACGACATTTCGATCCCGTCGTCGCTCTACCACTACTACGCCTACTTCACCGGCCGGGCCGTCCCCTCCGAGATCACCTTCGCCTACCTCGACCTGGCCCGCCCCGAGATCCAGCGTCGTCTCGGCATCCTGCTGGCCCGTCGCGACCGGAAGGCCTTCTGCATCAACGACACGCTCTCCGACGGCCATGACACGGCCCGGCAGACGGCGATGCTGCGCCGATTCCTCGACGGCTATTACCCCGTGCCCAGCCCGTTCGAGCGCAAGGAGGGCGAGGTCCGGTGAAGATCTCCTTTCTCATCAACAACATCTACGGGATCGGCGGCACCAACCGCACGGTGATCAACCTCGCGGAGGCCCTCGCCGTCCACCACGACGTCGAGATCGTGTCGGTGTTCAGGCGCACCAACATCACCAAGTTCGAGATCTCCCCCAGGATCACCGTCCGAGCTCTGATCGACCTGCGCCCCGGCTCCGCGGACCGTTCGGCCGCGGGCAGCGATCAGCCCAGTGACGTGGTGCCGCGCCAGGAGGAGTACTACGCGCAGTACAGCAAGTTCACCGACCAGCGCATCATCCGCGATCTGGAGCGCACCGACGCGGACGTCGTCGTCGGCACCCGCCCCAGTCTCAACCTGTTCGTCGCCCGGTACACCCGGGACGGCGCGCTGCGGGTCGCCCAGGAGCACATGACGCATCTGGCCATTCCCCCCGCCGTGCGCGCTGAGATGGCCCGGGTCTACCCGCGCCTCGACGCGATCACCACGGTCACCGACGCCGACGCCCACTCCTTCATGGAGAACACCCCGGTTCCCGGTATCCCGGTCGTCGGCATCCCCAACAGCGTGCCCAAGCCGTCCGTGGAGCCCTCCGACTGCAGGGGCAAGGTCGTCGTCAGCGCCGGCCGCATGCACCACATCAAGCGCTACGACCTGCTCATCAGGGCGTTCGCGGCACTCGCAGACGAGTTCCCCGACTGGCAGCTGCGCATCTACGGCGACGGCGGCGAGGCAGGGAAGCTGCGAGCCCTGGTCACCGAACTCGGCCTGACCGGGCGGGCGCTGCTCATGGGCGGCTTCTCGCCGATCGAGTCCGAGTGGGCCAAGGGATCCATCGCGGCGGTCACTTCGAGCGCCGAGTCGTTCGGCATGACCCTCGTCGAGGCCATGCGGTGCGGGCTGCCCGTGGTCTCCACGGACTGCCCGGTCGGACCGCGCGAGATCCTCGCCCACGGGGAGGACGGATTCCTCGTGCCCAACGGTGACGTGGACGCGATCGCCTGGGGGCTGCGGCGCCTGATGGAGAACGACGCGCTGCGCGAGGCCATGGGCACAGCCGCGCTGCACAACGCGGCCCGTTTCGACCCCGCCGCGGTGGCGGACACCTACGTTCGGCTCTTCGAGGACGCGGCCCGCCGCCGTGCGGCAGCGGAGCGTGGCTACCGCCAGCCGGCCCGAGCCCGCCGGGACACGCACGCGGTGGCCACGGTGCCCCCGAAGTCCATCGGCGCGACCACCGTGAACGTCACCACGGACGAGGAAGGCCGGCTGCGGTTCAGTGCCGACGGCCCGGCCGAGGGCAGGCACCGCTGGCAGTTCGTCCTGCGGGACAAGCCCTCCGACGGCCACGCGCGGCCCAAGCTGCCTCTGACGACCGAGCGTGCCTTCCTGGACAACGGGGGGACCCGTTACACCGCCTCCCTCGATCCCAGTGCCCTCGACCGGCTGGGCGACGGCCGCTGGCAGGTGACCATGGACTCCACGAAGATCTCGGGGGTCCACATGAAGGCCGGACTGCGCGACACGAGGTCCCTGATCGTGGCACGTGAGCGGCTGATGGCCCGGCCGGGCGCCCATCGGCTCGGCTGGAACCTCCCGTACGCACAACCCAACGGCCGACTGATGCTCCGTACCGTGCTGCGCGAACAACACGCCGAATGCGTCGGTGTCGAGGTGACGGACACCGCCATCCACGTCGAGGGCGTGCTGTGCGGCAGCGCCGTGCTCAGGCAGGGCGCACGGTTCGTCGTCAGCCGCCGAGGACGGCACGGAACGAGCTTCTCGGTACCGGTCCGGCTGCTGGGCAGCAGACGTTTCAAGGCTGAGCCGCCGATCGAGGCCGTGGTCGAGCGACGGCTCGAACGCTGGGAGGACTGGGACTGGTGGCTGCAGCCGGATCCGGAACTCCGGCACAAGATCCGCGTCTGCCACCTCCTCGAGGACTTCCCCGACGTCAAGAGCGCGTACGCGTACCCACCGGTGCCGCTCGCGGGCGAGGAGTCCTCCCCGTACGCCGTGGTGCATCCCCAGCGCCCCGTCTGGGTGCGGCCCTACTGCTCGGCCTCGGGAGCCATGGCCATGAACGTCGTCGACCGCTAGGGGCGGATGAGAGATGAAGCGGACCGTATTCGTGCTCGGAGACTCCGTCCCGGCACCGCGCACGGACGCCGAAGCACCCATGGCGGGCTGGGGGCAGAAGATCGGGGAGTTGCTCGCGAGCCACTTCGATGTCGCCAACTACGCGCGCAGCGCGATGACGACGCGCAAGTACTTCACCGAGCGCTTCCCCGCGATGCTCAACCGAATGCAGCGGGGCGACGTCGTCCTGATCGGCTTCGGCTACGTGGACCACATGATCCACAACGGCACGCGATACGTGCCGGTTCCCGAGTACCAGGAGTTGCTGCGCCTCTTCGTGACGTACATCCATGGAGAGGGCGGGATACCCGTCCTGGTCACTCCGATGGCGCGCTACGCGTTCTCCGAGCACGGTGAGGTGCTCAACACACTCGGCCACTACCCGCGTGCCATGGCCGACGTCGCGGCCCGGCTCGGAGTGCCCCTGGTCGATCTGACCTCCCGGACCATGCAACTGTGGGCGCAGCTCGGGCCGACCCGACTGCGTCAGTACTTCTGCTGGACGGACCCGGGCGAGCACCCGCTGCATCCGGACGGCACGATCGACTCCACTCACCTGAACCACACGGGGGCCTTCGAGGTGGCCCGGCTGATCGTGGCCGAACTCTGCAACCTGGGTGTCCTCGACAAGTCCGAGGTGGACGTCGCGGCTCTCAGAGAACCTCCGATGATGCCGCCGGTCTCCGGCGAATTCACCGTTCAGTCCCCGGAGTCGGCGCTCCGGTTCACCCAGCGGACCGGTCCCGCACCGGTGATCACCAAGCCGGCTCCCGGTGGCGTCGCGGGCCCGATGGCGAAGTTCTCCGGCAGTTGTGTGCCCGGCACGGAGTACCTCCTCTTCTTCGAACAGGGCCGCTACCTCGGTGGCACCGGTGTGGGCGGCGCAGGGCAGTGGAGCTGGCGCCGGTCGGTGAGCTGGTCCGCGGGTGATCACCTCGTCCAGGGCGTCGCGCTGCGCGGGGACGCGGTCTCGGAGATTACGGAGCACGGCTTCACCGTGCGCACCGACGTGCCGAGTCCGGTTGTCACGGCACCCGTGGAGGGAGCGTTCACCGGCCCCCGACCTCGCTTCTCCGGCAAAGTGCAGGCGGGTGTCACCAAAGTGGTGATCATGGAGCGCGGTGTGCTCATCGGTGCCACAGGGGTCGACGACGAGGGAGAGTGGGCGTTCACGCACGCCCATGCCTGGCGCCCGGGAACCCACACCATCGAGGTGATCGCCCTGTTCGGCGCGACCGAGTCGGCCCCGGCACCGCGTACGTTCAAGGTCGTCGGTGTCCCGCAGGACAGCCCGATCAGGTCGGCCGGTGCCACCCGCCACGACTGTGCCGGACTGTGCGAGCACAGGCCGTTCACCGGGGATTTCTGAGGAAGGCGTTGCGGCGGTGCCGTTGAGGCGCGGAGAGGGAGAAGCGGCGACGCGCGGGAAGTTGGCCCCGTGGATCGGGTCCGGGACAGGTGTGCTGCTCGTGCTCGCCGCTCTGCTGTGGGTGCTCCCGAGTGAGAAGGACTCCACGGCGTCGGAGCCGCGGACCGTCCGCGTCGTCCAGTACAACCTCTGCGGGGCGGCACACGCCTGCCCGTGGAACTCCGGGCGATCCGGACGTGGGACGTCGGTCGCCCGGTTGGTGAAGGAGACGGTCGCGTTCAAAGCGGACGTGGTCACGGTGAACGAGGTGTGCCTCACCCAGTACGCCGAGCTCAAGCGGCAACTCTCCCGGGCACGCTGGCCGATGGACGGCACCTACGCCTCGGCGCAGGACAACGTGCCGGCGTGCGGACCCACGGGCCGGTTCGGAAGCGCGGTCCTCAGCCGCGGGAACGTACCCGACGGCCGGCAGGACTACCGCCGCTTCGTGCACTCCGGAGGCGAGACCTACGTCAACGGTGGCCGCACGGTGTCGGTCCGACGAGGTCTGCTCTGCGCCCACACCCGGTTCGGAGGCAAGCCTTTGACGGCCTGCACGGCTCACACGTACAGCCGCGCGCCGGAGCAGTTGCGGGAGATTCGCGACTGGACGGACACGTTCCCGTCGAAGGTGCCGGTGGTGCTCGCCGGGGACCTCAATCTGCCGCCGGACGCGCCCGCTCTTCGCTGCCTCATCACACGGTTCACGGAAGCCGACCACGCGAAAGCCGGACCCACTGCCGACGGCCGGAAGATCGACTACCTCTTCGCCAGGAGCGACCACGTGCGGTCCTCCGGCGCGGAGACGGTCAAGTATCCCGAGTCCGACCACTCCCTGATGCGGGGATGGTTCGTCCTCACCCGCTGACCGCAAGCATGATGTGATCATTTCGCAATGCTCAGGGGTGCAACGTGTGAAGAGATCGGGAAGTCGGAGGGGGCGTGAGAGTCTTCCTGGCCCGATGGGCGCTGAGCATCCTGGTCCTGTCCGTCGCCACGAGCGGTGCCGCCGTCGGTCCCGCCGTGGCGGACGCGAACAGCCCGAAGCTGGTGGTGGGCGGCGACCAGCCGGCGACCAGACCGGCCGTCGGCGATACGCGGCCGCTTCCCGTCGCCTTCCGCAACGTCGGCAAGGCATCCGCGAGCGGCGTGCTGATGGTCTTCCGCTTCACCGAGGGCAGCGAACCGTCCCGGCGGTTCGCCAACTGCGCCTATGGCGAGGGGCGTGGCGCCGGGGAGCGGCACATCGCGCTGTGCTCCTTCGACGTGACCGTCCCGCCGGGCGGTGAGTTCCGGCTGCCGGACGAGGCGTCGCTCAAGTTCGGCACCGCCGCCTTCCACGAATTCGCACAGGTCTCCGTCTACGCTGACGCCCCCGGCTTTCTCGCCCAACTGCGAGAAGGGCTCTCACTGGCCGCGGGCAGTGGCCCGGCAATGGAGCTGCGCCCGGTCGACGACCCGTCCGGCCAGGATTACGGCAACGACAGCACCTGGCTCTCGACCTACTACGTGACGAACACCGCGGATCTCTCCGTCACCGGCGCACGGCTCAGCGGCGGTGCCGGTGACGAGGTCGTCGCCGATCTCGTCCTGCGCAACCATGGGCCCGCCTGGCTGGGTGACGCGCAGGACCCGACGGAGTTCGCCTCACTCGAGGTCGAGCTCCCCGACGGAGTCACCGTTGTCGATCAGCCGAAGGACTGCCTGGCCGTGCCGGGACACAGGTATGTGTGCACGCTGGGAGACCTCGCCTCTGACGCCCGGGAGTCCTTCCGGTTCCGGCTGAGGATCGAGAAAACCCTGACGCAGTCGCGAGGCACCGTCCGCGTGCGGCAGGCGGAGTGGTCCGCGTACGACAAGAACGCCGACAACGACTCCGCGGACATCGACTTCATCGTCCCGGACGCGACCCCGGACGCGACCCCGGACGCGACCCCGGGCGCGGATGCCGGAGCCACGGCCGAGCCGGGAACGGGTGGGGGGACCCCCTCCGGTGACGCCTCACCCACCGCCACCGCCACCGCCACCGGCGCCACGTCCTCCGGCGGATCTGCGGGCACGGGCGGACTGGCCTCCACCGGCGCGGGCTCGGCCGCCTGGGGGGTGTCGGCCGCTGCCTTGCTGATCGGCGCAGGCATCGCCGCCCGCGCGGTGACGCGCAGGCGCCGGGCATAGCCGCTCGCCGTCGGCGGACCCGAGCGGCCGTGAGAACCCGCGCCAAGAACAGAACGCCGGTCAGGAAGAAATCAACGATGGAGAGAACGTCCGCATGACGGTACGCAACCGTGGCGGGTCGCCACTCGCTCGCGCTCTGCTGGCCGGGTCCCTGCTCGCGGCAGCGGTGCTCCTGCCACAGGCGCAGACCGGCGCCGCCGACACCGGTCGAATGCCCTTGGGCCCCGACGACGCGGTCACGCAGTACGGCGTGACGCGCACACTCGCGCCCGGGGTGACGTACCAGACCTTCACCCAGGGCGCCGCCACGGATCGCTGGACGGTCTGGGCCCGGACGAAGAGCGGGACGGAGACGTTCGGCAGCAAAGCCGCAGCCGACGCCTTCGCGGCACAGCTCGCCGACGAGGGATTCAGCGGAGTCGTCGACTCCTTCACCGCTCCGGCGTCGGCCGACGGGGACGGCGGACTGTTCGGCTACGGGGTGCGGGTCGGCTCCTTTCCCACGGACCGCAAGGATTCCGCCGACCGCCTGGCGGGCTGGCTGGCGACGGCGGGTTTCGACGGCAGCCGGGTCATCTACACGGCCCTGGACGGTGAGCCCACCACCGGACCCTGGAAAGCACACGTCCTGAGAGTCTCGCCGAGTGCCGCGGTGACGTTCAAAGCGGTCCACGGCGCCTACGTGTCCTCCTCCGAGACGGTGCGGAGCATGGCCACGGCGGAGGGAGCGCTCGCCGCCGTCAACGGCACCGAGTTCGACATCAGTACGTTCCCCGGCTTCCCGGGCTACGAGGGCGTGCCCCAGGGGCTCTACGTCCAGGACAACGTCCTCTTGAGCGCGGCCAACAACGGCCGCACCGCACTGCTCCTGGAAGGCGCGGGTGCCCGCGCCCGCATCGCCGAGGTCACGTCCAGCGTGCAGGTCACGGCGCCCAACGGCGACGTGCGCGTCCTCGACGGCATCAACCGTGCGCCCGGCAGGGTGCTCGGCTGCGGGGGAGTGGGCGGTGACCAGCTCATGATGAACGGCGTCCTGACGCAGACGGACCGCCCCTGGCGCAATCAGCTGTGCACCGACGACAGCGAGATCGTCGTCTTCCGTCCCGAGTGGGGCGCGACGACACCCCCGCCCATCAAGGAGGGTACGAAAAGCGTCGATGTCGTCATGAACGGCAATTGGGTCGTCCGGGAAGTCCGATCTCCGGCGGGCGGCGCCCTTCCGACAGGTAGCAGGGTGCTCCAGGGCATCGGAGAGGGAGCCGACTGGCTCACCGAGCACGCCAAGGTCGGCGCGGCGTTCACACCGGGGGCCTCCATCAAGGACGCGGCCGGGGCCTCCGTCACCAGCCCCACTCTGTCGGCCGTGGCCGGCGGTGGTCCGGCCCTGGTGCGCGACGGGAAGATCTTCCTCAACACCAAGGCCAATGGGATGACCAACTTCTCCTACGGCCCGAACAGCACGATGGTGCAGCGCCACCCACGGAGCATGGCCGGCGTCACCGCATCCGGTGAACTGCTCCTCGTCACGTTCGACGGTCGTGACCCGGCGGTCAGCGTCGGTGTGAGCTGGCCCGAGGCCGCAGAAGTCATGAAGTGGCTGGGGGCGACGGACGCCGTCGGTCTCGGCAACGGCGGCGACGCGACGATGGTCGTGGACGGATCCCTCGTCAACAGTCCGAAGGACGACTGGGGTTCCCGGACGGCCGAGAGAAAGGTGAGTACCGCGGTGGTCGTCGTGCCGAGGTAGCGGCGGCCGCCACGACCATCGGTGCGGTCAGCACGCGCACCCTTCCGCACAACCGAAATGATGAGAACGACGAGAGTGACGAGGACAGGGAAATGCGCGATCTCTTCTCCACCGCGCGGAGGGTTGCGGGTGCGCTGAGCGCTCTGCTGCTCGCCGCCGTCTGCGCGGCTCCCTCCGCGGCGGCAACGGCGGAACCCAAGAACCTGCAGGTCATGTCCTGGAACATGTGCGGATCGCAGCGCGACAGCTGGAACTGTGCGGGCACCGGGACACCGGCGCAGAAGATCGGCGTGGTGAAGTACCACGTGCTGAACAACTACGTGCAAGCAGCACTGCTCCAGGAGGTCTGCGAGGACGATCTCGCACAGCTCATGGGTGAGCTGGGCACGGGCTGGGACGCCAGTTTCCAGCCGTACCAGTGGTCGCAGGCCGGCGTCAGGTGGAACAGCCGGTGCGGCAACGACGACGGGCGCGCGGACCGTATCGGAACGGCTGTCGTGATCAAGGCCGGGATGGCGGACGCGCGGAGCCATCCGCTGACCCAGCCCTGGACCGGCCTGCAGAATCCGTTCCACTGCGCCACCGCGACGTACTGGAACGTGCGGCTGTGCGTCGTGCACGCGGCACGCCTGGGCAGCAATCCGGACCACCCGGACTGGGACTACCGGGACGACCAGTTCGCCGAGATCGAGGGCGTGGTGCGGTCCTTCCCGAAGGTCGTCTTCGGCGGTGACTTCAACTCGCTGTCGCCGGACGATCCGGGCAACGACGCGGCGTGGGTGTGGCCCGCGAACCTGTACTCCAAAGGGCCGGGAACCGACGGATACCTGGAATGCGACCAGGCCGGAACGGAACGGGTGGGGCGCCCTACCCACGACTACGGCGCGAAGATCGACTACCTCTTCAGCAGTGAGCCCCGGCGGTGGTGCGCGGTGGCCGACTCGGCCTACTCGGATCACCACGTCCTGATAGAGAGCGTGAGTGTGGTCTAGCGCCCCGGCGGCCACACCGTCCGCGGCCCCACACACCGCGCCCCCAGCGCCTCCACCCTCCGCCGCAGTTCACGGTCGGCGGTGACCACCACCACGGGACCCTCGGCCCGCTCGACGAAGGCCACGATGTGGTCGTCGCCGCTGCCGGGGGCGGACTCGACTGTCACGCCCGGCACCGACTCCACACCTCGCGCGGCGCCCTCGACGACCAGGACCACCGACGCCCCGGTGCGCTCGGTGTGCCCGGCGAGATGGTCCCGCAGCCGCTCGGCGGCCCCGCGCCGGTCGCGCCACCAGCCGTCCGGCACCGATCCGACGACATTGGCCCCGTCGACCAGCAAGAGTTCGTCCATGGGGACAGGATCGCAAAAGGTTGTACGCGGAGCCGTTGCGCTTTGACATAGATCCAGGGGCGGTTGCGAATCACTTCCACCGGGCGTCCGTGATGTCCGAAAGGCCGTGAAGGCATGGACCTGTGTGTGGTTAGTGTGAAGGAGTCCGACGATCATGAGAAGGCGCAGGTCACCGCCGCGCCAGGAGACAACCGTGCCAGTCAAGAACACCCGCGCCCGCAAGGCCGTCATCCCCGCCGCGGGACTCGGTACCCGCTTCCTCCCCGCCACCAAGGCGACCCCCAAGGAGATGCTGCCGGTCGTGGACCGCCCGGCCATCCAGTACGTGGTGGAGGAGGCCGTGCGCAGCGGACTCGACGACGTGCTCATGGTCACCGGCCGCAACAAGCGGGCCCTGGAGGACCACTTCGACCGTGCCTACGAGCTGGAGCACCTGCTGGAGCTGAAGGGCGATGCCGCCAAGCTGGCACACGTCCGGGAGTCCAGCGAGCTGGCCGACGTCCACTACGTCCGGCAGGGCGACCCCCTCGGTCTCGGGCACGCGGTGCTGGCCGCGGAACCGCACGTGGGCGACGCTCCCTTCGCGGTGCTGCTCGGCGACGACCTCATCGACGAGCGCGACCCGCTGCTCGCCCGGATGCTGGAGGTCCAGGAACAGCGCGGGGGCAGCGTCGTCGCCCTCATGGAGGTGGAGGACGACCGGACGCACCTCTACGGGTGCGCCGCGGTGGGCCCGGTGGACGGCGGCGCCGACGACGAACTGGTCGTGACCGATCTCGTCGAGAAGCCCGAGCCGGGCACCGCGCCCAGCAACCTCGCGGTGATCGGCCGCTACGTCCTCGCCCCGCAGGTCTTCGGGATCCTGCGCGAAACCCCGCCGGGTCGCGGCGGCGAGATCCAACTGACGGACGCCCTGCGACAGCTGGCCCTCGACCCGGCGCTGGGCGGCCCGGTGCACGCCGTGGTCTTCCGAGGCCGGCGCTACGACACCGGGGACCGCGGCGACTATCTGCGCGCGGTCGTCCGCCTGGCCTGCGAGCGCGAGGACCTCGGCCCGGAGTTCCGGACCTGGCTCGGCGAGTTCGTCCGGGAGCAGGGCATTCTGCCCGTCTGACCCGACACGGCCTTCTGTATGCGGCCGCATAAGCTGACAGTGTGAAGGGCACCTGGCTGATCCGTGGCCGCGACGGCGGCCTCTGCGTCTACGCGTGCGCCTCCGAGGGCGACGCGATCGTCTGCCGTGCCGAGATCCACCCCGGCGGTCCCTGGTCACCCCCGCGCACGGTCGGCGGCGACCAGCACGTCCATCCGTCCTTCGCCGTGGCGCGCAGCGCGAAGGGCTACGCACACCTGGTCTCCTGGCGCCCCACCGTCCCCGGCGAATCCGGTCTGGTCCACACGACCCACTTCCAGTCGCGTCTCGCGGCCCTCGACTGGACGCCCATCGGCCACCCGAACAAGAAGGGCGACCGCACGGGACCGCCCGCCGTCGCCGTCGACGCGCAGGGCCGCGCCCACGTCCTCGTCCGCAACAACGGCGGCGGGATCAGCATGCGCGCGCAGGCCGAGAAGGGCGGCTGGGAGCCGTGGCGCGACCTCAAGGGCTCGGACGTACGCGGCGAACCCGCGGCGGTGACAGGGGAGTCGGGCCTGATCGAGCTGTACGCGGCCACCTCGGACGGGCTACTGCGCTGGCGCCAGGAGAAGCCGGGCGGGGTCCCGGTCCTGGACGAGGAGGTCCAGACGGCGGCGCCCGGCCCCGACACCTTGTGGGCCCTCGCCACCTCGCCGGAACACACCACGCTCTTCTACGTGAACGGGGACGGCGGCCTGTGCGCGTGGCGCGGTGACGCCGACCCGGTCCTGGTTCTGGACGCGGCGGGCGACGGCCCCGTCACGGCGGTCCGCTGCCGCCTCGACGACGTGGACTGCACTCTTCTGGCCCAGCGGTCCCGGAACGGCCGGATCGCGTTCGCCGCGTATCCGACGGAGGTCGAGAGCGCGGGGGCCTGGTGGACGGAGTCGGGCGCCCCGCTGCCGCCGGACGCCCGCCTCGCCCTGACCGAGGACGCCGACGGCCGGGTGGTCGCCGCCGCGCATGTCCCGGGCGCTCCGGCCCGCCTGTTCCTCACCCGCCGCAAGAACGAGCCGGGGCTGGCGCTGGAAGCCTGGCGTCAGGCGTTCTGACTTCGGCTACCGGGCAGGACCTTTCCGCTTCGTACGCGGCTGACGGCCGGTGGCCGCTTCTCGCGCAGTTCCCCGCGCCCCTGAAGCGAGCGGAGCACGCCTTTCAGGGGCGCGGGGAACTGCGCGACCAGCCACGACGAGAGCCGCGGACGAAAACGACGATGGCCGCCCCCCTACGCACAGGGGAACGGCCACCGACGAAACTCCGTGCTACGCCGGGACGGAAGCCACCCCGGCCTCCAGGAACGGCTTGCCGTTCACCCGCTGCGAGACACCCTCACGGTCCAGGTACGGCGTGATGCCGCCCAGGTGGAAGGGCCACCCCGCACCGGTGATCAGGCACAGGTCGATGTCCTGCGCCTCGGCGACGACACCCTCGTCGAGCATGAGCCCGATCTCCTGGGCGACGGCGTCGAGCACGCGGTCGCGGACCTGCTCCTCGGTCAGGACGACGTCGCCCTGCTTGAGGAGCGCGGCGACCTCGGGGTCCAGCTCCGGCTTCCCGGAGTCGTACACGTAGAAGCCGCGCTTGCCGGCCTTGACGACGGCGGCCAGGTTCGGGGACACCGTGAAGCGCTCCGGGAAGGCGCGGTTCAGGGTCTCCGAGACGTGCAGACCGATGGCCGGGCCGACCAGCTCCAGAAGCACCAGCGGCGACATCGGCAGACCGAGCGGCTCGACGGCCTTCTCGGCGACCTCGACCGGCGTGCCCTCGTCGATGACGTTCTGGATCTCGCCCATGAAGCGGGTCAGGATGCGGTTCACGACGAACGCCGGGGCGTCCTTCACGAGCACCGCGGTCTTCTTCAGCTTCTTGGCGACACCGAACGCCGTGGCCAGCGCCGCGTCGTCCGTCTGCTCGCCGCGCACGATCTCCAGGAGCGGGAGGATCGCGACCGGGTTGAAGAAGTGGAAGCCGACGACCCGCTCGGGGTGCTTCAGCTTCGACGCCATCTCGGTGATCGACAGCGACGAGGTGTTCGTGGCGAGGATCGCGTGCGCCGGGACGACGGCCTCGACCTCGGCGAACACCTGCTGCTTGACGCCGATCTCCTCGAAGACGGCCTCGATGACGAAGTCGGCGTCGGAGAAGCCCTCCGCCTTGTCGAGCACACCGGAGACGAGGGCCTTCAGGCGGTTGGCCTTGTCCTGGTTGATGCGGCCCTTGCCGAGCAGCTTCTCGATCTCGGCGTGGACGTAGCCCACGCCCTTGTCGACGCGCTCCTGGTCGATGTCGGTCAGCACGACCGGCACCTCGAGGCGGCGCAGGAAGAGCAGGGCGAGCTGCGAGGCCATGAGGCCCGCACCGACGACACCCACCTTGGTGACGGGACGCGCGAGCGACTTGTCCGGCGCACCGGCGGGACGCTTGCCGCGCTTCTGCACCAGGTTGAACGAGTAGATGCCGGCGCGCAGTTCGCCGCCCATGATGAGGTCCGCGAGGGCCTTGTCCTCGGCGTCGAACCCGGCCTGGAGGTCCCCGCTCTTCGCGGCGGCGATGATCTCCAGCGCGCGGTACGCGGCCGGGGCCGCGCCGTGCACCTTGGAGTCGGCGATGAACCGGCCGCGCGCGACGGCCTGGTCCCAGGCCTCACCGCGGTCGACGTCCGGACGCTCGACCTTGACGTCGCCCTTCAGGACCTGGGCGGTCCAGATCAGCGACTGCTCCAGGAAGTCGGCGCCCTCGAAGATCGCGTCGGCGATCCCCAGCTCGTGCACCTTCTTGCCGTTGAGCTGCTTGTTCTGGTTGAGCGAGTTCTCGATGATCACCGAGACCGCGCGGTCCGCGCCGATCAGGTTCGGCAGCAGCGCGCAGCCGCCCCAGCCGGGGACGAGACCGAGGAAGACCTCGGGCAGCGAGAACGCGGGGAGCGCCTTGGAGACGGTGCGGTACGCGCAGTGCAGACCGACCTCGACGCCACCGCCCATCGCGGCACCGTTGTAGTACGCGAACGTCGGCACGGCCAGGCCCGAGAGGCGCTTGAAGACCTCGTGGCCGCCCTTGCCGATGGCGAGCGCGTCGTCGTGGTTCTTCAGCAGCTCGACGCCCTTGAGGTCGGCGCCGACCGCGAAGATGAAGGGCTTGCCGGTGATACCGACACCGACGATGTCGCCGTCGGCCGCCTCCTTCTCGACCTGGTCGATGGCGACGTTCAGGTTCGCCAGCGAGCCCGGGCCGAAGGTGGTCGGCTTGGTGTGGTCGAAGCCGTTGTCCAGCGTGATCAGCGCGAACCGGCCGGCGCCGTACGGCAGTTCCAGGTGGCGTACGTGCGCGGAGGTCACGACCTCACCGGGGAACAGCTCGGCCGCACCCTTCAAAAGCTCAGCGGTGGTGCTCACTTGTCCCCCTCGAAGTGCGGGTTTTCCCAGATGACCGTCGCGCCCATGCCGAAGCCGACGCACATGGTGGTGATGCCGTAGCGGACTTCCGGCTGCTCCTCGAACTGCCGGGCCAGCTGGGTCATCAGGCGTACGCCGGACGAGGCCAGCGGGTGACCGAAGGCGATGGCGCCGCCGTACTGGTTGACGCGCGGGTCGTCGTCGGCGATGCCGTAGTGGTCGAGCAGGGCGAGCACCTGGACGGCGAACGCCTCGTTGATCTCGAACAGGCCGATGTCGTCGATCGACAGGCCCGCCTTGGCGAGGGCCTTCTCCGTCGCCGGGATCGGGCCGTAGCCCATGACCTCCGGCTCCACGCCGACGAAGGCGTAGCTGACGAGGCGCATCTTGACCGGGAGGTTGTTCTCGCGGGCGAAGTCCTCGCTCGCGAGCAGCGACGCGGTGGCACCGTCGTTCAGACCGGCGGCGTTACCGGCGGTGACCCGGCCGTGGGTGCGGAACGGCGTCTTGAGCCCGGCGAGGTTCTCCAGGGTGGTCCCCGGGCGCATCGGCTCGTCCGACGTCACGAGACCCCAACCGGTCTCGCCCACCTCGGCGTTGGTGTTGCGCACCGAGATCGGCACCAGATCCTGCTGGATCTTGCCGTTCGCGTACGCCTTCGCCGCCTTCTCCTGCGAGCGCACGGCGTACTCGTCGGCGCGCTGCTTGGTGATGTGCGGGTAGCGGTCGTGCAGGTTCTCGGCGGTCATGCCCATGAACAGGGCGGACTCGTCGACCAGCTTCTCGCTGACGAAGCGCGGGTTCGGGTCGACGCCCTCGCCCATGGGGTGGCGGCCCATGTGCTCGACGCCACCGGCGATGACGGCGTCGTACGCGCCGAACGCGATGGAGCCGGCCGTGCTGGTGACCGCCGTGAGCGCACCGGCGCACATACGGTCGATGGAGTAGCCCGGGACCGACTGCGGCAGCCCCGCCAGGATGCCCGCCGTGCGGCCCAGGGTCAGGCCCTGGTCGCCGATCTGCGTGGTCGCGGCGATGGCGACCTCGTCGATCTTGGCCGGGTCCAGGTTCGGGTTGCGGCGCAGCAGCTCCCGGATGGACTTCACGACGAGGTCGTCGGCGCGGGTCTCGTGGTAGATGCCCTTCGGGCCCGCCTTGCCGAACGGGGTGCGGACGCCGTCGACGAAGACGACGTCCCTGACGGTACGAGGCACGATGGCTCTCCTCCAAGATGCGGGACGGCACTGCCGCGGCGCGCGACTGAGCGCGCGCTCACCCCTTCATGCTACTTGCGGGTAACCATGCTGCCCAGCCCCCTCGCCCGGAGCGGCGAACGTCACATCCGCGGGAGCCCGTCTTTCGGGTGCGCATGCCCGCGCCCCTGGGCGAGCGAAGCTCGCTTCAGGGGCGCGGGGAACTGCGCGACCAGCCACGACGAGAGCCGCGGCCGACGACGGATCAGGCGTGCGCGGTGGACAGGGCCGCGACCAGCCCCGGGGTCACCTGCTCGATCTGCCAGCGCCGGGCACCATGACCCGCCAGCGCCGCCGCAACAGACTCGGCGTCCACCGAGGACGGCGGCTCCCAGCACACCCGCCGCACGGTGTCCGGCGTGATCAGGTTCTCCTGCGGCATGTTCAGCGTCTCGGCCAGCGCCGTCACCCCGGCCCTCGCCGCGGACAGCCGGGCCGCGGCGGCCGGGTCCTTGTCGGCCCAGGCGCGCGGCGGCGGCGGCCCGGCGACCGGCTGCCCGGGCTGCGGCAGCTCGGACTCGGGCAGCTCCCGGGCCCGGTCGACGGCGGCCTGCCACTGCTCCAGCTGACGCCGGCCCATCCGGTGCCCGAACCCGGACAGCGCGGACATGGCCTGCACGTTCAGCGGCAGCGCCAGCGCGGCCTCGACGATCGCTCCGTCACCGAGCACCTTGCCCGGCGAGACGTCGCGCCGCTGGGCGACCTTGTCCCGCGCGGTCCACAGCTCCCGTACGACGGCCATCTGCCGGCGGCGCCGCACCTTGTGCATGCCGGAGGTCCGCCGCCACGGGTCCTTGCGCGGCGGCGCGGGCGGCGCCGAGGCGATCGCGTCGAACTCCTCGTGGGCCCATTCGAGCTTGCCCTGCCGGTCTAGCTCCTTCTCCAGGGCGTCCCGCAGGTCGACGAGGAGCTCCACGTCGAGCGCGGCGTAGCGCAGCCAGGGCTCGGGCAGCGGCCGCGTCGACCAGTCGACGGCGGAGTGTCCTTTCTCCAGGACATAGCCGAGAACGTTCTCGACCATGGCGCCCAGGCCCACGCGCGGGAACCCGGCGAGCCGCCCGGCCAGCTCGGTGTCGAAGAGCCGCGAGGGGCGCATGCCTATTTCGCGCAGGCACGGCAGGTCCTGGGTGGCGGCGTGCAGATCCCACTCGGCGTCGGCGAGCGCGTCGCCGAGGGCGGAGAGGTCGGGGCAGCCGACGGGGTCGATGAGCGCGGTGCCCGCGCCCTCGCGGCGCAGCTGCACCAGATAGGCGCGCTGCCCGTACCGGTACCCGGACGCGCGCTCGGCGTCGACGGCCACCGGGCCGGTGCCACGGGCGAAGGCCGCGACGACATCGGCCAGCGCGGACGGGTCGGCGATCACCGGAGGGATGCCCTCGCGGGGTTCGAGCAGGGGGACCGGTGCCCCGTCAGCAGTGACGTCGGTGTCCGGAGCCGGGTGCGTCTGCGGCTGCTGCCGCGGGGCTCCGGTGGTGCGCAGTGAGCTGTCTGCTGCGGTTTCTTGGGCGTCGGTCACCTGTCAAGGGTATCTGTGAACGGACGGCGCCCGTCGACGGAACGTTCCGTCGACGGGCGCCCAAGGTGCGTAAACCGGAAAGATCCGGCCAGCTGGCGAAAGCGGAGGTTCAGTGAATGATTCCGGTCCGGAGGGCGACCGCCACCATCCCGGCGCGGTCACCCGTGCCGAGCTTGCGGGCGATCCGGGCGAGGTGGCTCTTGACGGTCAGGGCGGACAGGCCCATCGAGACTCCGATGGCCTTGTTCGACTGACCCTCGGCGACGAGCCGGAGCACCTCGACCTCACGGCCGGAGAGCTCGCGGTAGCCGCCCGGGTGGCTCGGGGCACCCGGGGGGCGGCGGTGCATCCGGGCGGCGGCTGAGCCGATCGGAGCGGCACCGGGACGGGTCGGCATGCCGACGTTGGTACGGGTACCGGTGACGACATAGCCCTTCACGCCGCCCGCCAGGGCATTGCGTACGGCGCCGATGTCGTCGGCGGCGGAGAGGGCGAGGCCGTTGGGCCAGCCCGCGGCGCGGGTTTCGGAGAGAAGCGTCAGTCCGGACCCGTCGGGCAGGTGGACGTCGGCGACACAGATGTCACGGGGGTTGCCGATGCGGGGACGAGCCTCTGCGACGGACGAGGCCTCGATCACATCGCGTACTCCGAGCGCCCACAGATGGCGGGTGACGGTGGAGCGTACGCGCGGATCGGCCACGACGACCATCGCGGTCGGCTTGTTCGGGCGGTAGGCGACCAGGCTTGAGGGCTGCTCGAGGAGAACGGACACCAGGCCTCCTGGGGTGCGGGACGGGGCCGGCTCGGGGATGAAGCCGGGACGAACCGTGCTTTCAAGGTCACTGAGGTCTTCGGCAGCAAACCCGCCCGCCTTTAGAGAAAGATCACGATTTGGTGAGTAACAATTCACCCAATTCGGACAGGCGATCGATCATCCGAAGATCGAACCGAATCGATTCCCCCGGACAGCGGACATGCGAGAGGGGCGGTACGGCCTATGCGGCCGAAAACCGCCCCTCGAATCAGTGTGTCTGGGGACCCCTGCGCTGCGGCAGCGTCACGACCGCGCCGCCGTCACCGCCCTGCGGACCGGCCGGCGCCGGCGGCAGCCCGGCGAGCTGGCACAGCAGCTCGCACCACGCGGCCAGGTGCGCCGCCGTGTCCGGCACCCCGCCCCGCCCCTCGCGCGGCGTCCACGACGCGCGGATCTCGATCTGTGAGGCGGCGGGCCGGTCGCCGATCCCGCCGAAGTAGTGCGAGCTCGCCCGGGTGACCGTGCCCGACGGCTCCCCGTAGGAGAGCCCCCTCGCCCGGAGCGCGCCGGTCAGCCACGACCAGCACACGTCCGGCAGCAGGGGATCGGCCGCCATCTCCGGCTCCAGCTCCGCGCGGACCAGGGTCACCAGGCGGAACGTGCCGTGCCATGCCTCGTGCCCCCCTGGATCGTGCAGCAGCACCAGACGGCCGTCGGCCAGTGCCTCCGCGTCGTCCGAGTCGGGGCCCGGCTCGACGACCGCCGCCTCCAGCGCGTACGCGAAGGGGGCCAGGCGCTGGGGCGGGCGCGTGGGGTCGATCTCGATCTCCGGGCGCAGCCGTGCGACGCGCAGGGCGTCGACCGCCGTGCGAAAGGCAGGAGGGGCAGCGGGCGCCGTGTCGTCCTTCTTCTGTGCAGCGTTCATGTCCCGAGCGTTCTGCCCGTCCCTCACTGATTCACTCATTCTGTCGGCGTCGTCCGCGTGGTCGCCGGCCGCGGCCATGCCGGGAAGGTTAAGGGGAACGGAGGCCCGGCGCGGGTAGGGACACCCGTCGCGGACGCCGTTCCCGGGGTGACGCGCGAGCGTGCGAAACTCTCTCGTGTGAGTGCCAACACCGAGGCCACGGGCCAGCAGCCGTCAGCGACGACCGACGCAGTCAAGGATTCAGCTTTTCTGAAGGCATGCAGGCGCGAGCCGGTGCCGCACACCCCGGTGTGGTTCATGCGGCAGGCGGGCCGGTCGCTGCCCGAGTACCTCAAGGTCCGTGAGGGCATCCCGATGCTGGAGTCGTGCACGCGGCCCGAGCTGGTCGCCGAGATCACGATGCAGCCGGTGCGCCGCCACAAGGTCGACGCGGCCATCTACTTCAGCGACATCGTCGTCCCGCTCAAGGCCATCGGCATCGACCTCGACATCAAGCCCGGTGTCGGCCCGGTCGTCGCCAACCCGATCCGCAGCCGCGCCGACCTGGCCCAGCTGCGCGACCTGACCCCCGACGACGTCTCCTACGTCACCGAGGCCATCGGCCTGCTCACCGCCGAGCTGGGCGGTACGCCGCTCATCGGTTTCGCCGGCGCGCCGTTCACCCTCGCCAGCTATCTCGTGGAGGGCGGCCCGTCCCGCAACCACGAGAACACCAAGGCCCTCATGTACGGCGAGCCCCAGCTGTGGGCCGACCTGCTGGACCGGCTCGCCGAGATCACCTCCGCGTTCCTGAAGGTGCAGATCGAGGCCGGCGCGAGCGCCGTGCAGCTCTTCGACTCGTGGGTCGGCGCGCTCTCCCCGGCGGACTACCGCCGCTCGGTGATGCCCGCCTCCGAGAAGGTGTTCCGCGCGGTGGAGCCCTACGGCGTGCCGCGCATCCACTTCGGTGTCGGCACCGGTGAGCTGCTCGGCCTGATGGGCGAGGCCGGCGCGGACGTCGTCGGCGTGGACTGGCGCGTCCCGCTCGACGAGGCCGCGCGCCGCGTCGGCCCCGGCAAGGCGCTCCAGGGCAACATCGACCCGGCGATCCTCTTCTCCACCCCCGAGGCGGTCGAGGAGAAGGCGCGCGAGGTCCTGGACTCCGCGGCCGGCCTGGAGGGCCACGTGTTCAACCTCGGCCACGGCGTCCTGCCGACCACGGACCCCGAGGCCCTGACCCGCCTCGTGGACTACGTCCACACGCAGACCGCCCGCTAGGTCGCGACGGACGCGCGGGCGCTAGCCGCCCGCGCGCACCGCCGTCACCGCCTTGCGCGCCGCCACCAGGACCGGGTCCCACACCGGGGAGAACGGCGGTGCGTAGCCCAGGTCGAGCGCCGTCATCTGTTCCACCGTCATCCCGGCGGTCAGCGCGACCGCCGCCACGTCGACCCGCTTCGCGGCGCCCTCCCGGCCCACGATCTGCACCCCGAGCAGCCGCCCGGTGCGCCGCTCGGCCAGCATCTTGACCGTCATCGGCGCGGCCCCCGGGTAGTAGCCCGCCCGGCTCGTCGACTCGATGGTGACCGTCACGTACTGCAACCCGGCCCGGTCGGCGTCCTTCTCGCGCAGCCCGGTCCTGGCGATCTCCAGCTCGCACACCTTGCTGACGGCCGTGCCGACGACACCCGGGAACGTGGCGTACCCGCCGCCCACGTTCGACCCGATGACCTGACCGTGCTTGTTCGCGTGCGTGCCCAGCGCGATGTGCCGCTCGCGCCGCGACACCAGGTCGAGCACCTCGACGCAGTCGCCGCCCGCCCAGACGACCCCGCCCGCCGCGGACCCCCGCACCCGCATCGCCAAGTCCGTGAGCAGGCCGCCGTGTTCGCCGAGCGGCAGCCCCGCGGCCCGCGCCAGCGTCGTCTCGGGGCGCACTCCGATGCCCAGGACCACGACGTCGGCGGGGAACTCGGCGTCCCGCGTGACCACGGCCCGCACCCGCCCGTCGTCCCCGGTGCGGATCTCCGTCACCTCGGCGTCGTCGACCATGGTGATGCCCATGCCGGTCATCGCCTCGTGCACCAGGCGGCCCATGTCGGGGTCGAGCGTGGACATCGGCTCGGCGCCCCGGTTGACCACGGTCACCTCGTAGCCCCGGTTGAGCAGCGCCTCGGCCATCTCGACCCCGATGTACCCGGCGCCGACGACCACGGCCCGGCGCCCCGGCGTCGCCCGGAGCGTGTCGAGCAGCGCCTGCCCGTCGTCGAGCGTCTGCACCCCGTGCACCCCGGCCGCGTCGATGCCGGGCAGCTCGGGACGGACCGGCCGGGCGCCCGTCGCGATCACGAGCTTGTCGTACGGCGTCCAGGACTCGGCCCCGCTGTCGAGGTCGCGGGAGCGCACCCGGCGTTCCCGGACGTCCAGCTCCACCACCTCGGTCCGCATCCGCAGATCGATGTCGCGGGCCCGGTGCTCCTCGGGCGACCGCGCGATCAACTCGTCGCGCTCGCCGACCTGTCCGCCCACCCAGTACGGGATCCCGCAGGCCGAGTACGAGCTGAAGTGCCCCCGCTCGAACGCCACGATCTCCAGCTCCTCCGGGCTCCGGAGGCGGCGTGCCTGGGACGCGGCGGACAGGCCCGCCGCGTCGCCGCCGATCACCACAAGTCGCTCAGCAGTCATGGGCCCACGCTACGTGGATCACCCACGTCAGTCCTGCTCACCCGTGTCGGAGCGAGGGTGCGCGGGCAGCGGGCCGACCGCCGTGCGCAGCGGCTCCGGCGCGGGCCGCTTCGGCAGCCGGGGCCGGACCACCCGCAGCCACACCAGCACCAGCAGCGCCACCAGGGCCGCGAACGGCAGCACGGCCGCGAGGACGATCACGACCCACCTCAGGAACGCCACGAAGGCGCCCCAGCCGCCCGCCAGCGCGTCGAGGAACCCGGGGCCGTCGTCGTCCCCGCCGCCCGTCTTCGCCGGCGCCTCGGTCAGCTTCAGCGTGATCGTCGCCATCGTCGTGCGGTCCTTCAGGGACGCCTGCTGCGCGAGCAGCGACTCCAGCGCGGACTCGCGGCTGCTCAGCTCGCCCTCCAGCGCCACGACGTCGCTCAACCTCGTGGCCTTGTCCATGAGTTCCCGCACGCGCGCCACGCTGGCCCGCTGCGACGCGACCCGGCTGTCCACGTCCACGACCTGGTCGGTGACGTCCTGGGCGCTCTGGTTGCGGGACAACAGGCGTCCTGTACCCGCGAGTCGGCCGATCACCTTCTCGTACGACCCCTGCGGAACCCGCAGCGTGACCCGGGTGCGCTCGCGCCCGTGGCCGTCGCGGTCGGTCTCCTCGTCGCCGACGTAGCCGCCCGCGTTCTCGGTGGCGGCACGCGCCGCGTCGAGCGCGTCCGGCACGTCCTTGACCCGGACCGACAGGGAGGCGGTGCGGATGATGTGGGTGCCGGTCAGCTTCGGCGGCTTCGTCTCCTTCGCGGCGCCGTCGTTCGCCGAGCCCTCACTGCCGGAGCGGGCCGCCCCGCCGCCCGTGGCCTGCGAGTCCGCGTCGTTCCCCCCGCCCGCGGAGTCGGCCCGCGCGCCGGACTTGGCGTTGTCCCCGCCGGAGGTCGAGTCCGCACCCGAGCAGCCGGTCAGCGCCAGGGCCGCGGCGAGCAGCAGCGGAGCGAGAAGGCGCGGCGCCCGCCGCGGCGTGGTCGTGCCGGATGCCTGCATGGACGTACCCCCAGAGAAACGCCGGTCGTCGGACGCTTCCTTTGACGCGCGAGTGCGCCATTCGGTGATTGCCGGGCGGCGGCGAACCGGTAACGGTCGGGACTCGGCGGAGACGGCCGTCCGTTCTGAGAGAGTGGGAGACATGCGCGAAGCGGACACACGTACGGAAACAGAGACCGTCAGGGACGTCCTGGTGGTCGGGGGCGGCATCACGGGCCTGGCGGCCGCCCACCGATTGCTCGACCGGGATCCCGGTGTCCGGGTCACGGTCCTGGAGAGCTCCGACCGGCTCGGCGGCAAACTGCGCGCGGGCGAGATCGCCGGCGCGCGCGTCGACCTCGGCGCCGAGTCGATGCTGGCCCGCCGCCCCGAGGCCGTGGGACTCGCGAGGGAGGCCGGACTCGGGGACCGGCTCCAGCCGCCGTCGACCGCGACCGCCTCGATCTGGACCCGCGACGCGCTGCGCCCCATGCCCAAGGGCCATGTCATGGGCGTCCCCGGCACCGCCGACGCGCTCGCCGGTGTCCTCTCCGACGAGGGCCTCGCCCGCATCGCGCAGGACGCGGACCTCCCGCCCACCCCGATCGGCGACGACGTCGCCGTCGGCAGTTACGTCGCGGCGCGCCTCGGCCGCGAGGTCGTCGACCGCCTCGTCGAACCGCTCCTCGGCGGCGTGTACGCGGGCGACGCCTACCGCATCTCGCTGCGCAGCGCCGTCCCGCAGCTCTTCGAGGAGGCCCGCCGCCACACGTCCCTGACGGCGGCCGTCCGCGCGATCCAGGCCCGCACCCCCCAGCCCGCCGACCGGCCCGCCCCGGTCTTCATGGGCATCGAGGGCGGCGTCGGCACCCTCCCGGAAGCGGTGGCGAGGTCGGTCCGCGAAAAGGGCGGCGAGATCGTTCTCGGCGAACGCGCGGTCCAGCTGGGCGCGCGGGGAACGGTGCGGGCCACCACGAACGACGCGCACCCGACCGACAGGCGCACCCCCCTGTGGCGACTGGTCACCGAATCGGGCCGCACCTACCAAGCCCCCCGAGTGATCATCGCCCTCCCGGCCCCCGCGGCGGCCGGCGTCCTGCGCACCGCGTCCCCGAACGCCGCCCAGGAGCTGAGGGCGATCGAGTACGCGAGCATGGCCCTGATCACCCTGGCCTACCGCACGAGCGAGGCCGACCTCCCGCCGGGCAGCGGCTTCCTCGTCCCCCCGGTCGACGGCCGCACCATCAAGGCCGCCACCTTCGCCTCCCACAAGTGGGGCTGGATCGCCGAGGCGAACCCCGATCTGCGCATCGTGCGGACCTCCGTGGGCCGGTACGGCGACGACAAGGACCTCACCCGCGACGACGCCGACCTCGTCGGCATCGCCCGCCACGACCTGCGTGAGGCCGTCGGTCTGACCGCCACCCCCGTCGACGCGCACGTCACGCGCTGGCAGGACGGCCTGCCCCAGTACCCGGTCGGCCACGCCGACCGCGTCACCCGCGTCCGCGAGCACATCGGACGGCTGCCCGGTGTCGCCGTGTGCGGTGCCGCGTACGACGGCGTCGGCATCCCGGCGTGCATCGCGAGCGCGAACGCGGCCGTGGACGAGGTGTGCGGGGACCTCGCCGCCCGCGAGGAGCTGAAGGCCCACCCGGTGCAGAGCCTGCACGGCGGCGCGGGAGAATGAGGGACATGAGCGACGAGAACACCACCCCCGACGCGGCGGCAGCCCGCATCCCGAACAAGGGCAAGTTGGCGAAGGATCTCAACGAGACCATCCGCTACACGCTCTGGTCGGTCTTCAAGCTGAAGGACGTCCTCCCCGAGGGCACCGGGCGGGCCGGGTACGCCGAAGAGGTCCAGGAGCTGTTCGACCAGCTCGCGGCGAAGGACATCACGGTCCGTGGCACGTACGACGTGTCGGGCCTGCGCGCCGACGCCGACCTCATGATCTGGTGGCACGCGGAGACGGCCGACGAGCTGCAGGAGGCGTACAACCTCTTCCGCCGCACGAAGCTGGGCCGCGCCCTGGAGCCGGTCTGGTCGAACATGGCGCTGCACCGCCCCGCCGAGTTCAACCGCTCGCACATCCCGGCGTTCCTCGCCGACGAGACGCCGCGCGACTACGTGTCGGTGTACCCGTTCGTGCGCTCCTACGACTGGTACCTGCTGCCCGACGACGAGCGCCGCAAGATGCTCGCCGACCACGGCAAGATGGCGCGCGGCTACCCCGACGTGCGGGCCAACACGGTCGCCTCGTTCTCGCTCGGCGACTACGAGTGGATCCTCGCCTTCGAGGCCGACGAGCTGTACCGCATCGTCGACCTGATGCGTCACCTGCGCGCCTCCGAGGCACGGCGGCACGTCCGTGAAGAGGTGCCGTTCTACACGGGGCGCCGTAAGTCGGTCGCCGAACTGGTGGCAGGGCTCGCCTAAGCACAGTCAAGCCCCTCCGGCGATTGAGGAGCGGGGTCCGGGGCAGAGCCCCGTGACCTCAGCCCCTTCGGCGGAGGGGCTCTAACGGAGCGGCGTCGGCTCCGCGTGGGCCGCGCAGGACACCCCGCGCCGCTCCGGCACCCGGCCCTCCAGTACATACGCGTCGAAGTAGCCGTTGACGCAGGCGTTGGCGCCGCCGCCGATCCCGTGCGTCCCGGCGTCCCGCTCGGTCACGAGCACCGATCCGGCGATCCGCCGGTTCAGCTCCCGCGCGCCCGTGTACGGCGTCGCCGCGTCCCGCTCGGCGGCCAGGATCAGCGTCGGCGGCAGCTCACCGGGCGCCGTGCGCACATCGACCGGCCGCTGCCGCGGCGTCGACCAGTACGCGCAGGGCAGGTTCATCCACGCGTTGTCCCAGGTCTCGAACGGCGCCTTCCTCGCCAGCGCCGTGTTGTCCCGGTCCCAGACGCGGAAGTCCGTGGGCCAGGGCGCGTCGTTGCACTCGACGGCCGTGTAGACGGCGGTGCCGTTCTCGTTCTCCTGCTCGGCGCGCGCCCCCGACGGCGGCGTGGCCTGGCCGATCAGCGGCTTCGGGTCGCCCTTCAGATACGCGGACAGCGCGGCCGCCCGCATCGGCCAGTAGTCGTCGTAGTACCCGGCCTGGAGGAACGCCGACTGCAACTGCCCGGGGCCGACCTTGCCGCCGGCCGGCTCGTGCGCGAGCTCCGCGCGCACCTTCTCGTACGAGCGCAGCACCTCCTCGGGCGTCGCCCCCAGGCGGTACGTCCTGTCGTGCTTGGCGACCCACGTCCGGAAGTCGTTCCAGCGGCGCTCGAACGCCGCCGACTGCTCCAGGTTGTTCCGGTACCAGATCTGCTGCGGGTCCGGGTCGACCGCCGAGTCGAAGACCATCCGGCGCACGTGCGAGGGGAACAGCCGCGCGTACACGGCGCCGATGTACGACCCGTACGAGGCGCCCATGTACGTCAGCTTCGGCTCGCCCAGCGCGGCCCGCAGCACGTCCAGGTCACGGGCGTTGGCGAGCGTCGTGTAGTGCTCGATCCCCGGGTTCTTCGCGCAGCCCGCCGCGTACGACCTGGCCTGCGCGACGCGCTCCTTCTTGTACGAGGCCGAAGGGTGCGTCGGCGCCTGGGTCGGCGCCTTCGTGAAGTGCTTCGGGTCCTGGCAGGAGAGCGGCGCGGACCGGCCCACCCCGCGCGGCGCGTACCCGATCAGGTCGTAGGCCGCGCCGATGCGCTTCCACTCCGGCATCACGCCGGCCAGCGGGAAGTACATGCCGTTGCCGCCGGGGCCGCCCGGGTTGAACACGAACGCGCCCTGCCGCTCGCTCTTCTTGCCGCGCGCGGCCACCCGGCTGACCGTCAGCTCGATCTGCCGGCCGGCCGGCCGGGCGTAGTCGAGGGGGACGGAGACGGTGCCGCAGCGCACCGGATCGTCCAGGTCCTCCACCGCCGGGCAGGCTCCCCAGGTGATGCCCTCGACGGCGGCCCGCGCGGCGGCGACCGCCACACCGGCCTGTTCCGGCGCGGCGGCGGGGCCGGGGAGCGGGACGGGGGAGGCGGGGGACACGGGGGCGGCGGCCGGCGCGGACAGGACCAGCGTCCCCGCGGCGGCGCAGAGGACGAACGTGGCTCGCAACGCGTGTCTCATACGCGGATACTTCGTGCGGCGGTTGGTGATGTAAAGCACCGGTTCGCCGGTGTCGGATCAATGACCCCGATGCGTCGGCCCGGGGCCGCCGCTCATTCGGAGAGCGCGGCCCGCACCTGCGGATCGTCCACCGCGCGCAGCCCGCGCAGAGCGACCGCGAACAGGCTTCCCGCGGCCGCCGACCGCGCGGCGAGCAGCCGCTGCCCGACCGGCGAGGCCCAGCGCGTGTACGGGTGGATCTCGATCCGGGCGATGGCCAGACAGCTCAGGGTGAGCAGCAGCGGCAGCGCGAACCAGAGCGCCACCGGGGTCCGCTGCGCCTCGGCGCCCTCGCCCGGGGTGAACGTCGCGAGCGCGCCGAGCACGATCACCGCGACGGCCGCCGCCCGCACCTGCCGCACCGCTCCCGTGATCGCCGAACGGGCGGCCTCCGGGACCGCGAGGCCCGCCGCGACGAGCCCGTCGGCCAGGGCGCGCACCGTGTCGCCCGTGGCGGTGGCGGCACGCAGCGGCGCCGTCCGGGACTGCCCGCCGGGCCCGATCGCGCCGACCACGGAGCGCTCCATGGCGTCCGCGCCCACCGGGTCGACGACCGTCGCCCAGCCGGTGTGCGCGAGCAGCAGCCGGCGGCCGCGCGCCATCGACACCAGCGTCACGTCCACGACCCGCACCGGCCCGCCGGACAGGAACGCCGTCTCGTACAGGGACAGTTCGCGGTCCGGCGGGACGTGCGCGGCGGTGTGCGCGGTGCCTCCGGCGCGCTCGCCCTCGGCGGCGCGCACGGCCGCGAGGCACAGCCGTCCGCAGGAGACGGCGGCGGCCGCGCAGGCCAGGAGGAGGAACAGGACCCAGAACATGTGGTGTTTCTATGACAGGGGTTCGGGTCTCCGCTACGGCATATTCACCATGCGGACACTCATCGCCCGGCCGCCGGGCTGGACGCCGCGGGCGGCAGCGAGAACGTCGGCGACGGGGTGACCGGCGTCGCCGGGTCCGGGGACGCGGTCGGGCCGGGCGGCGCGGGGGAGCGGGTCCCGGGCGGCGGGCTCGCGGTGGCCGCGTTCCGCGCCAGCGTGTCGAAGTCGACCAGCCCCGTCGCCTCCAGGACCTTCATGTGGTCCAGGACCGTGGTGTTGGCGTCGTCCGCGAGCTCCCGTACGAGCGTGTTGCGGGTCTGGGCGCGCACCTGGGCGACGAGCGCGAAGACCTGGCCGTGGGCGCCCCGCAGGATGTTGGCGAACGTGCGCTCGTAGTCCAGGCCCTTCGCCGCGGTCAGCGTCCGCAGCCAGCCCCGCTGCTGGGCGTCGGGCTGGTTGGGCAGTTCGAGGTGGAGCCGCGCCGCGACCTCCCGCACCCGCGCGTCCAGGAACGTGTGGCCCTCGACCAGGTGCTCGCCCGCCGTCTCGATCGCCTTGCTCGGGGCCCGCTCCTCGGCCTGCTGTCCGGCGGGCAGCTCCCACAGCCCGGCGAGCCGCACCTTGGTGAGGAAGAGCCGGTCGGTCGCCGACAGCGGGCCGAACCGGGTCGGCACCGTCTGCGCGTCGAGCGTGTCCAGGCCGGTGGCCGACCGGTCCGCGTAGGACCAGATGGGGAAGGCGAGCGCGGCCAGAGTGGCCAGCAGTCCGGTGATGATGAGCGCCGTCCCGTCGATACGGGGGCCGGTACGGGTGCCGCGGGTCGGCGAGAGCAGTCGCATGGTGCCTCCTGGTGCGGCACCGCACGCTAGTGCGCCCCCGGCACCGGGTGCCGGGCATCCGCGCGGACTACGCCAGCCGCCGTACGGGACGCGGGGGTTGTGCGGGCCCGCGCGCTCCGACCCGGTGCGTACCCGGCCGGGGCACGCGGACCGCACCCTCCGGACCCCTGGGGCGCGCCCGGACGACGGTCAGCCCCTGCGCAGTGCGAACCGCGCGGCCCGCAGCGCCCTCGCCACAGGACGCCCCGCCAGCGGCGCGGGGCCGGACCGCTCCAGCCACCAGGCGGTCAGCTCCCGGCGCGGGCCGGCCTGCGGGACCCGCTGCTCCAGGAGCAGGTCCTCGGCGAAGTCCAGCGCGTCGCGCCGGTAGCCGTCGGTCATCGGCCGCCGCGCCGCGTAGGCGAGGAACGCCGTCCGGTATGCCGACGCGCCCAGGATCACCGGCAGTTCGGGCGCCACCTTGGCGACGACGTCGGCCCGCTTGCCCGCCAGCGCCCGGCTCTGCACGCCCAGCCGGACCCGGTCGAAGCCCTCCGGCGCCGGGGTGCCCGCGACCAGTGCGGAGAGCAGCGCGGTCTGGGCGAGGGCCACTCGTGCCCGTACGCCCTCGCCGGCCCCGGTCACGGCCGGGACCGGCGCGTCCGCCGTGGCGGCCGGTGCGGGACCGCCCGCAGCCCGCACCGTGGCCCGGATCGTCTCCACCTCGCGCCCCAGCTCTGCGGGGTCCTCGGGGAAGTTCTCGTCCCGTTCGAGCAGCACGCCCGGCGGTGTCACCCGGGAGGCCAGATCCGCCAGGATGTCCAGCACCGGCCGCGGCACCGGGTGGGCGTGGCTGTCGTGCCACACCCCGTCCCGCTCGAAGCCGCCCGCCACATGCACGTAGGCGATCGCCTCGACGGGCAGCTCGTCCAGCGCCTTGGCCGGGTCCTCGCCCCGGTTGACGTGGTTCGTGTGCAGGTTCGCCACGTCGATCAGCAGCCGGACGCCGGTGCGCTCCACCAGCTCGTACAGGAACTGCCCCTCGGACATCTCCTCGCCCGGCCAGCCGAACAGCGCCGCGATGTTCTCCACCGCGAGCGGCACCGGCAGGGCGTCCTGCGCGATCCGGACGTTCTCGCACAGCACGTCGAGCGCGTCCCGGGTGCGCGGCACCGGCAGCAGATGCCCGGCCTCGAGCAGCGGCGACGCGGTGCGCTCGCCGCCCGCCCTGACGAACGCGATGTGTTCGGTGACCAGTGGTGCCCCGAGCGCCTCGGCGCGCGCCGCGAGGTCGGCGAGCCGCCCCGCGTCGGGCCGCTCGGCGCCGCCGAGCCCCAGCGACACCCCGTGCGGCACGACGGTCACACCCCGCTCGCGCAGCCGCACCAGCGAGTCCGGCAGATGGCCGGGGCACACGTTCTCGGCGACGGTCTCGACCCAGTCGATCCCGGGCATCGCCTCGACCACTTCGGCGATCTCCGGCCGCCACCCGATACCGGTCCCCAGCCGCGGAAGCTGCCGCATGTCCGTCCCCCTCCTCCGCGCCGACGCTGTCCAGGTGTCATGGCCCCGGCGCGTCCGGCCGAACCCACGGGGAGAGACGTTCAGAGGAACATTTGAGGTTCCGCGAGGGCGCCGAGCGGCCGCCGCCGGCGGCTGAGCCGGCATCGGCGGCGGCCCTGGAACACGGGAACCTGCGCCTCCCCCTGCGCGGCTCGCGTGCTCACCGTCCTCGTCGGCCGGGGCGGGCGGGAGACCACCCCGAAAGAGTCGACAAGGACGAGAGGCCGGGGCCGAACGACGGCGTGAACGCCCCCGGCCGCTCGGGGTACGGCGGACGGAAGGAACCCGGGGTCTCGGGGGCGTGGTGCGAACGGACCGGGGGCCTCCCCGGCCGGCTCCACCCGCTGCTCCGCATCTCAGCCGATGCGGACACTGCATCCTTCGATGCTAGGCCTCCACGGGCCGGACCGCCAGGGTCCGATTAGCTCGCGTTCGAGGCGGACCACCAGGGTCGGCTCGGGTCCGCTCGGGCCGCGTTCGAGGCGGTCGGCCCTGCGCTCCCCATGCGTCACGCGTGCGTCACGCGTGCCCGAGCTCCGGCGACCAGCTGCCGTCCCGGGGGCCCTCGGCGACGACGGTGCACGAGCCCGGCGCGATCTCCGTGAACCCGGCGTCGCGCACCACCGGCAGCCCGGCGCGGGTCAGCGCCGCCCAGCGGTCCCGGTCCTCGCACACCCGCACCGTCAGCGGGAAGCCCGCCTCGCGCCACTCCTTGCGGCGCCCCTCCGGCAGCTCCCACCAGGCGAGCTGGGCGCCGTGCCCGGCCTGCGCCATGGCCTTGCCCGCGGTCATGTCCAGCTCCGGGTTGAGCCAGAGTGTCACCCCCGCCGCGCTCGGCGCGGGCGGCGGCTCGGGGTCGTCGAGATCCGTGCCGGAGACCTGGAGGCGGGCCAGGTCCTTGGGCCAGCCGTCGAGCGGGACCGGCGGAAAGACCCGCACCTCGGTCCCGCCGGCACCGGTCACCGTGATGCCCTCCAGCGCCTCGGCGCGCCGCCACTCGGCGCCCCGTGCCCGCCGCACCACCTTGCGGATCCGGGCGTCCTGCCAGTCGCTCATGGCCTGCGCCCACTCGCCGTCGCCGAGCGAACGCTCGTCCGAGAGGATCGTCAGCACGGCGCGGGCCGCCGTCTCCAGCGCGTCCGTGCGGGCGGGCGGCGCGGCCCGCTCGATCCGCACGACGAGCGGCAGCACGAACTGCGGCGCCTCGTCCCGCGCGGTGGGCTCGGACCGGAAAGGGCTGTCGGTGGCGGTGTCGTCGCTGGTCACGCCCTCCAGTCTGCCAGCCCGCCGGGCGCGCTCCCGGCCGCGTCCCCGCCCGGACCCGGCGTGCGGGACGATGTCCCCATGCGCCCCACGCCCACCGTCGCCCTCGAACGCGCCGGCCGCCGCTACGCGCTCCGCGGCCCCTGGGTGCTGCGGGACGTCGACCTCGCCGTGCCGCCCGGGTCCCTGGTCCGCGTCCGAGGAGCCAACGGCACGGGGAAGTCGACCCTGCTGCGGCTCGTCGCCGGGATCGACGCGCCCAGCCGGGGCCGGGTCGTCGGCCGCCCCCGCACCGCGTACGTACCCGAACGCTTCCCGGCCGCCCTGCCGTTCACCGCGCGCGGCTATCTCACGCATCTGGGCCGCATCCACGGTCTCGGCCGGGCGGAGGCGGCGCGGCGGGCGGGGGAGTGGCTGACACGGTTCGGTGCCGGGGGATACGCGGACACGCCCCTCGGCGAGCTCTCCAAGGGCAGCAGTCAGAAGGTCGCCGTCGCCCAAGCGCTGCTCTGCGCACCGGAGTTGCTCGTCCTCGACGAGGCGTGGACCGGTCTCGACACCGCCGCGCGCGAGGAGCTGGACCGGGCCGTCGCCGAGCGCACCGCGGCCGGCGGCGCCGTCGTCTTCGTCGACCACGACCCGCGCCGGCTCGCCGGAGCCGCGGACATCACGTACGTCATCGAGGGCTCAACCGTGCTGCCCGCCGCGGAAAGTGACGCTCCGTCGGCTTCGGGCGGCACCGTCGTCATCGACGCCACCGGCACCGGCGACCCGCCCGGCCTGACCCACCCGCACACCCTCACCCGCCTCGACGACCGCACCGTCCGCTTCACCGTGCCCGCCACCCACTCCGACACCGCCCTGCGTACGCTGCTGAACGCCCGCCCGCCCTGGCACATCACCGCCGTACGACACCCCGCGGAGAGCCGATGAGCATCGCCCTCCTCTCCTACCAGTCCGGCCTGCTGCTGCGCTCGCAGCGCTGGCTCGCACCGGTCGTCCTGTACGCGGCGTCCCTCGCGGTCGGCGTGCAGCAGGGCCAGCCGGTGCTCGACTCGCTCGGGTACGCCGCCGCGCTGCTGCTGCCCGTCGGGGCCTGGCTGGTGCGGATGTGCGTCTCCAACGAGCCGCCCGCCGCCCGGAGTTGCACGGCCGCCGCGACCGCGCCCTGGCGCGCGCACCTGGCGAGCCTGGTCACCGGGTTCCTCGCGACGGTGGTCATCGGCGCCGCCGCGACCGCCGTCGTCGCGCTCATCAGCGACGGCGCGAGCACCGACCACCGGACGAGGGTGGCGGTGCCGCCCGCGGCCGGAGCCGGGTTCCTCGCCGTGCTGGTGTGCGCGCTCGTCGGCGCCGGGGCGGGTGCGCTGACCACCTGGCCGGCGGTGCGCTCCACCGGCTTCGGGGTGGCCTCGATGCTGCTGTGCGCGGTGCTCGCCCTGGTCGCGCCGGTCTCACCGGCGAACGCGGCGGTGAGCTCCCTGATCACGGGCTCGCAGGACGGCGTGATCCCCGTACCCCTGCTCCCGCTGGCGGGCGCCGCGGCACTGGCGGCGGTCTGCGCGGCCGCCGCCTGCTCCCTGTCGTCGCGCCGCTAGCCGGAGCACGCGGCGCGCTGCGCCTCCTGCCACTCGCACACCGGGCACAGCGTCGCGCCCTTCGTGGACTCCGGGTGCTCCGTGGGCTTGCGGCACAGCACGCACTCGGCGAACGGTCCCTCGGCCTCGACGGGCGCCGCGGGGCGGGTGGCGGGGGTGCAGTAGTCGGCCATACGGCCAGCGTACGGCGGCGCGTCACGCCTTCCGGGCCGCGGCCCCCACCAGTTCCGACACCCGCACGAACCGGTAGCCCTTCGCCCGCAGCGCCGGCACCACGTCCCGCACCACGCGCTCCGTCGTCGGCGCGGCGCTGCGCGTGCAGTGCATCACGACCACCGATCCCGGCCGCACCCCGTCGAGGACCTGCCGGGTCACCGCTCCTGCGTCCGTCGCGAACGCGTCGCCGCTGACCACGTCCCACTGGATCGCCGTGACGCCGGCGGGGGTGAGGGCCTTCAGCGCCCGCTTGTCGTAGCAGCCGCCCGGGAAGCGGAAGTACGGCACGACGTGCCGCACCCCGGCCTTGCGGAACGCGGTGAACGCCTTCTCCACGTCCGCCCGCATCCCCGTCGCCGGCACGGTCGGCAGGCCGTAGCAGTCGCCGGTGAACGCGTAGTGGCTGTACGAGTGGTTGGCGACCTCGAAGAGCGGGTCGCCGCCGATGTCCTTCGCCTCGGCCGGGTACTCCTCGGCCCAGCGGCCGGTCATGAAGACGGTCGCCGGGACCTTCAGGCGGCGCAGCGTGGAGATGAGCCGCGGGTTGTCGAAGTGCTCGCCCGCGGCGGCCCGCGGTCCCTGGTCGGCGGTCATGTCGGCGTCGAAGGTGAGCGCGACGGTCCGCTCGGCCGCGTCCCGGGAGCCCCGGGCCCGCTCGGCGCTCTTGAAGACGGGGGTGAGCCCCGAGGGGCCGGGGGCGAGGCGGGGCGGACCGGTCGGTGTCGCCGCGGCCGACGGGCTCGCGGCGGGCCGCCCTGCCTGCCCCGGCGGCGCGTGTCCGGAACCGCCCGAGCAGGCGGCGGCCCCGAGCGCGAGGGCGCCGATGGCGCACGACAGGACGGCACGGCGAAGGGAGCGGTAGCTGATCACGCCGTGACGATAACTGTGTAAATGAGATTATTCGGTCATCGTCGCGGTGGGCTCACCCGGTCAGCGGGCCCGGGCCTCCCGCCCGCCGCGCATCCGCCGCGCGGCTCTGATCAGCCGGGCCCGCTCCCGCTCCGTGGTGCCGCCCCACACTCCGTTGGTCTGCCCCGTGGCCACGGCCCAGTCGAGGCATTCCGTGACGACCGGACATCGGCGGCAGATCTGCTTCGCCGCCTCGGCGTCGTGCACGGCGGGCCCGGCCGAACCGACCGGGAAGAACAGCTCCGGGTCCTCGTGGGTGCACGCGGCCCAGTCCAACCACTCCATTTCCGTCTCCCTCAACGGCATCTGGACTGCCGCGCGGGTGCCCGGAACCCCGAGAGCGGAAACCTGTCTCAGCCGTCCCCGCGCAAGGCCTCGGCGAGCCGCTCGAAGAACGCGGCGTGCGCGGTGGCGCTGGCCGGGGTCTCCGGGTTCCACGGCAGTACGACGGCCCGCTCGGCCACGGCCGCCCAGTGGGCGTCACCGGCGTACACCGCGGACGGCGCCGCGTTCGCCCGGGCGTCCAGGAGCACGACGTCCGGGGCGAGTTCGGCCGCGTCGGCCCAGGTTCCGGTGTGCCAGTTGGCCCCGGGCCCCTCGGGTGGCTCGACGGTGTGCACCCCGAGGCCCGTCAGGGCGCTCAGGTCGGGCCACTTGCCGGGCCGCGCCAGATGGACGCTGTCCGGACCGCCGGGCGACAGCGCCAGCACCCGGGCCGTACCCCGAGCGGACGCCGCGAGCTCCGCCAGGCCGGACTCCGCCCGGGTCAGCGCGGCCAGCGCGTCCGGTCCCTCCGCCGTGCCGAGCGATCTGCCGAGTTCGGCGAACCGTTCCCGCACCCCGGCGAGGGTCCGTCCCTGTCCCACGTCGATCACCACGACCGGGACGTGCTCCTCCAGATGCTTCGCCGTGTCGGGCTCGATCCCGTAGACCTGCCCGCCCCCGTAGGTGAGCGCGACCACCAGATCCGGCCGCACCGCGAGCACGTCGTCCAGGCCGAGCCCGGCCCCGGCCCCCAGATACGGCACCTCGCCGAGCGGCAGCGAGCCGGACTTGGCCCGGTCGGCGCTGTCCCCGTCGTGGTACGAACCGAAGATCCCCACGGGCCGTGTCCCGAGATCCCACAGGCTCGCCCCGGCCTGTATGTAGGCGACGACGCGCGCCGGTGTGTCGAGCGAGGCCGCCAGGTGCCCCCGGTCGTCCGTGAACTCCCATGACTGTGCGGAAGGTTGATTCATATCGCCACCCTGCCCACGGGGCACGGCGGACATGTCCGCGACCGGTTCTCCCGGCCCGCCCGGTGCGGTCAGTCCATCGCCAGCAGCCGCCGTCGGCAGTCCGCCACGTCGAACTCCGCCTTGGGGTACTGCGGATCGAGCGCCTCCAGATGCTCCAGGAGCAGCGTGCTGACCGCCCAGTTGCGGTACCACTTGCGGTCCGCCGGGATCACGAACCAGGGCGCCGCCTCCGTCGAGCAGCGCTCCAGCGCGATCTCGTACGCCTCCTGGTACGCGGGCCACAGCGCGCGGTCCTCGATGTCGCCGGGGCTGAACTTCCAGTACTTGTCCGGGTTGTCGAGCCGTTCGAGCAGGCGGCGCTTCTGCTGCTCGTACGAGATGTGCAGGAAGCACTTGATCACGGTGACGCCGTCGTCGGCGAGGGTCTTCTCGAACCGGTTGATCTGCCCGTAGCGGCGCCCGAGCGCGGCGCGCGGCACCAGCTCCCGCACCCGGGCGACGAGCACGTCCTCGTACTGGGACCGGTCGAAGATGCCGATCTCGCCCGGCTCCGGCAGCTCCTTGACGACGCGCCACAGGAAGGGATGGTTCAGCTCCTCCTTCGTGGGGGCCTTGAACGCCTTGATGCGGCAGCCCGACGGGTTGAACTGGCCGATGACGTGCTTGACCGTGCCGCCCTTGCCGCTGGTGTCCATGCCCTGGAGGATCAGCAGGACCCGGCGCCGGTCGCCGGCCGAGCCCGCGGCCCACAGCCGCTCCTGGAGCCCGGCCAGGCGCACGCCGAGCTCCGCGGTGGCCGCGATCCCCGACGCCTTGTCCCGCGGCCCCGCCGGTGTGGCGGCCGCGTCGTATGCCGAGAGGTCCACCCGCTCGCCCCCGGGGACGCGCAGCAGCTCGCGCAGCGCGGGCGCCGCCTTCTCGGCACCGCCCTTGCCGCCCTGCTTGTTCTTGCCCTTCGCCACCGCGCGCCCCTTCCGGTCAGGTCCTACGATCCTGCGTCGGTCCCGGCGCCGCCGCTACTCGTGCCAGGGGCCGGTCACCGCGAACGTCGTCCCGGGCGTGTACACGTTCACGTACATCGTCTTCCCGTCGGGCGCGAAGGTGACCCCGGCGAACTCGCCCCACGCGGGCTCCTCGGCCGTCCCGATGTTCTGCCGCCCGCGCGCCATCGGGTACACCTCGCCCCTGCGGGTCACGCCGAAGACGTGCTGCGCCCCCTCGCCGTCCTCGCACACCATCAGGCCGCCGCTGGGCGCCAGACAGATGTTGTCCGGTTCCTCGCCCGGCAGCTGGACGTCGGTGCCGGGCCCGAAGACGACGACCAGGGTCAGACGGCGGGACGAGGGGTCGTAACGCCAGATCTGGCCGAAGTGGTCGGCGGCCGAGCCCTCGCGGCTGCGCGCGTACGACGACACGAAGTAGACGCAGCTCCCGCCCCAGTAGCAGCCCTCCAGCTTCTGGGCGTGGGTGATGCCCCGCGGGCCGAAGTCCTGGTTGCGGATCGCCGTGGTGGCGGCCAGCGGGTCGGGTACGTCGACCCACTCGATGCCGCCGAAGGTGGCCCCCGTCTCCTGGACCGCCGACAGGTCGGGCACGCCCGGCACCCGCATCGCCTGGAGCGTGCCGCCCGCGCGCAGGGAGCCGAGGCCGCCGCGTGGCCTGTCGGGCAGGAAGCGGTAGAAGAGGCCGAACGGCTTGTCGAAGGCGTCCTCCGTCTCGTAGACGACGCCGCGCCGCGGGTCGACGGCGATCGCCTCGTGCTGGAAGCGGCCCATCGCGGTCAGCGGCACGGCGCCCGAGCGGCGCGGGTCGACGGGGTCGACCTCGAAGATGAAGCCGTGGTCCTTGGTGTAGCCGTTGGTACCGGCCCGGTCCTCGGTCTCCTCGCAGGTCAGCCAGGTGCCCCACGGGGTGGGCCCGCCGGCGCAGTTGACGGCGGTGCCGGCGATGGCGACCCGCTCGCCGAGGACCTCGTTGTGCCGGTCGAGCGTGAGCGCCGTACAGCCGCCCTTGGCCATCGGGTCGTACGTGATCCCCTCGACGGTCGGAACCGCGATGCGGCCGGTGACTCTGTTCTCGTGGTTGCGCACGAGACGCACCCGGCCTTTTTCTCCGGCGAAGGCGGCCATCCCGTCGTGGTTGCTGGGCACCTTGCCCTCGCGCGAGCGCAGTTCGTCGCCCTCACGGGACAGGACCTTGTAGCGGAACCCCTTCGGGAGGTCGAGCAGACCGGCCGGGTCCTCGACGAGGGGGCCGTATCCGGCGCGGCCCTGCGCGGCGGCCGAGCCGGTGAACAGCTCGGACAGCTCCCCGGCGAAGGCGATCCCCACCCCCAGGGCGCCGGTGCGGGCGAGGATCTGACGTCGTGTCGCGGACTGTCGTGCATCAGTGGTGCGCGCATCAGTGGTGCGTGACATGGGTGCAACCTCCTGCTGGCGGACAGGAACTGTGACCCGGCTGTGTCTACCACGTGTCCGCGCGCCCCGGCAGACGGCCGGGGCGCGGTACCTCAGGCGTCGACCAGCCCCTTGGCGTCCCGGGCCAGCGCGGTGAGCCGGGATATGGCGCGGAAGTACTTCTTGCGGTAGCCGCCGTTCAGCATCTCCTCGCTGAACAGCCGGTCGAACGGCTCGCCCGCCGCGAGCACCGGGATCTCCCGGTCGTAGAGCCGGTCGGCCAGGACGACCAGGCGCAGCGCCGTGGACTGGTCGGGCACGGCGGACACGCCGGTCAGGCAGACCGCCGTCAGATCGTCCGTCAGCGCGCCGTACCGGCTCGGGTGCACCCGTGCGAGGTGTTCGAGGAGCTGCGGGAAGGCGTCGAGCGAGGCGCCCTCGGTGGCGTACGCGGCCCGGGTGACCTGCTCGTCCGAGAACGGCGGCGGAGCCTCGGGCAGGCCCCGGTGGCGATAGTCCTCGCCGTCGATGCGCAGCGGCCGGAAGTGCGCGGACAGGCCCTGGATCTCGCGCAGGAAGTCCACGGCGGCGAACCGGCCCTCGCCCAGCTTGCCGGGCAGCGTGTTGGAGGTGGCGGCGAGCGCGACGCCCGACTCCACGAGGCGGGCGAGGAGCGAGGAGACGAGGACGGTGTCGCCCGGGTCGTCGAGCTCGAACTCGTCGATGCACAGCAGACGGTGTCCGCCGAGCGTCTTCACCGTCTGCTGGAAGCCGAGGGCGCCGACCAGGTTCGTCAGTTCGACGAAGGTGCCGAACGCCTTGAGCGCGGGCTCGGCCGGCGTCGCGTGCCAGAGGGAGGCGAGGAGGTGGGTCTTGCCGACGCCGTAGCCGCCGTCGAGGTAGACCCCGCGGGGGCCGGTGGGGGCGGCCGGCTTCTTGGCGAACCACTTCCGCCTGCCCGAACCGGAGGAGTGCGCGCCGCCGAGTCCGGCGGCGAAGGAGCCGAGGACCTCGACCGCCCGGGTCTGGCTCGGCTGGTTCGGATCCGGGAGGTAGGTGTCGAAGCGGGCCGACGCGAAACGGGGCGGCGGCACCATCTCCGCGACCAGGCGCTCCGCGGGGACGTGCGGCTCGCGGGCGCACAGGGAGTGCGGGGAGGCGGGGGCGGAAGGCCCGTGGGCGGAGGACGACTGGGTGGAGGACGACACAGCTCATCAGCTTAATGGCCGTGCCACACTGCACGTCATGCGACGCCTGTTCCCTGTGACGTACGAAACAGCAGATCACCTGGGCCGGGAGGAGCCCCGCGGCGGCGAGTGGAGCCTGGACGCGCTCGCCGACGCCTACGCCTATCCGGCGGAGGCCGCCGGGCGGCCGTGGCTGCGCGCCAACATGGTCTCCACGCTCGACGGCGCCGCCCAGCACGACGGCCGCTCCCAGCCGATCTCGAACGACACCGACATGCGGATCTTCGGCACCCTGCGCGGCCTCGCCGACGTGGTGGTGGTCGGCGCCCAGACCGTCCGCCAGGAGGGATACCGGCCGGCCCGCGCGCGTGAGGCGTTCGCCGCCCGCCGCGCCGCTGCCGGGCAGGGCGCCGCCCCGTCGATCGCGGTGATCAGCGCGAGCCTGGACCTGGACTTCACCCTCCCGCTGTTCACCGAGCCCCTGGCCCCCACCTACGTGATCACCGGCTCGGGCGCTCCGGCCGACCGGATCGAGGCCGCCCGCGCGTCGGGCGCCGAGGTGCTGCTCGCCGGCGAGGGCGCGACGGTCGCACCGGGCCTCGCGGTCGCCGCGCTCGCCGAGCGCGGGCACCGGCGGCTGCTCACCGAGGGCGGGCCGCGGATGCTCGGTCAGTTCGTCGCGGGCGGGGTACTCGACGAGCTGTGCCTGACGGTGTCGCCGATGCTCACCGCCGGCGATGCCCAGCGCATCGCGGGCGGCTCCGCCCTGCGCGTGCCGGAACGTTTCGAACTGGTCTCTCTGTTGGAGGAGGACGGTTTCCTGTTCACCCGATACGGTCGGAGGCGACACTGAACGGAATGATCTGTTCCGTTTAGTCTTCGCTGGGCACACTAAAACTCGCAGACCCCGTGCGGTGACGGGGCAGGATGGTTTCCGCAGTTCCGCAGGGACCCGTCGAAGGACGGCCCACGGTAGGAGAAGAAGGGCGCCCGTCGTGTTCACGAGCGTATTGATGATCGAGAAGGCCCTGACGTCTGCCGACGTGGAGTTTGTCACCACCTTGCACGGTGACGAAGAGGTCGCCTTCCATGTGCTGCTCCAGCCCCGTGGCGACCAGGCCGACCGGCTGCTGCGGGCCATCGACGACGTGGCGATGGGCGAGCTGGACGAGGCGGCCCGCGAGGGCGAGGTCCCCGAGGGGGACGAGGCCAAGGGCCCCGCCGAACAGGCGCTCCAGGTCTCCCTGACCGCCCTGCACCAGGCGGGCAGCGCCGCGCAGGGCAGGCTCATCGAGGACCACCCGCTGAACGCGCTCAAGGCGCTGGTCGACGAGGTGGGGGCGGACGAGGTGATCGTGCTGACCGACCCGCACTACGTCGAGGAGTTCTTCCACCGCGACTGGGCCTCGCAGGCGCGGCACAAGGTCGGCGTGCCGGTCCTGAAGCTGTTCTCGCACAGCAAGGCGTAGCACGGGCCGTGCGGGGTGCGGGGCGGCCGGTCCCGAGGCAATAGGCTGGGCCCGGTCCGTGGCCGTACGCGCCGCGGATCACGACGCACCGGAAACCTCAGGGGAGTAACACGCATGGCACCCGGCCTTCCGCATTCCAGCGCCGCCATGGAGCGACCGCACTTCATCGGCATCGGCGGCGCCGGAATGTCGGGCATCGCCAAGATCCTCACCCAGCGCGGCGCGCGCGTGGCGGGCAGCGACGCGCGCGATTCCGCCACGGCCGGGGCCCTGCGCGAGCTCGGCGCCACCGTGCACATCGGGCACGACGCCGCGCACGTGGCCCCCGACACCAGCTGTGTCGTGGTCTCCTCCGCGATCCGCGAGGACAACCCCGAGCTGGCCCGCGCCCGGGAACTCGGCATCCCGGTCGTGCACCGCTCCGACGCCCTGGCCTCCCTCATGGACGGCCTGCGCCCCATCGCGGTGGCGGGCACCCACGGCAAGACGACCACGACGTCGATGCTCGCCGTGTCGCTGACCTCGCTCGGCCTCGAGCCCTCGTACGCGATCGGCGGCGACCTCGACGCCCCCGGCTCGAACGCGCTGCACGGCGCGGGCGACCTCTTCGTGGCCGAGGCCGACGAGTCGGACCGCAGCTTCCACAAGTACACGCCGGAAGTCGCGATCATCCTCAACGTCGAGCTCGACCACCACGCCAACTACGCGTCGATGGACGAGATCTACGAGTCCTTCGAGACGTTCACCACGAAGATCGTCCCCGGTGGCACGCTGGTGATCGCCGCCGACCAGTCGGGCGCCGCTGAGCTGACCCGCCGCATCCGCGACACCACGTCCCTGAAGGTCGTCACGTACGGCGAGTCGGAGTCGGCGGACATCCGCATCCACAAGATCACCCCGCGCGGTCTGACCAGCGAAGTGACGGTCCTGCTCGACGGCAAGCTGCTCACCTTCACCGTCTCGGTCCCCGGCCGCCACTACGCCCACAACGCGGTCGCGGCGCTCGCGGCGGGCGTCGCCATGGGCATCCCGTCGCGCAACCTGGCCGGCGCGCTGAAGTCCTACACGGGCGTCAAGCGCCGCCTCCAGCTCAAGGGCGAGGTGAACGGGGTCCAGGTCATCGACTCCTACGCCCACCACCCCACGGAGATGTCGGCCGACCTCGAGGCGATGCGCTCGGCGGCCGGTGACGCCCGGCTGATCGTCCTCTTCCAGCCGCACCTGTTCTCCCGCACCCAGGAGCTCGGCAAGGAGATGGGCGACGCCCTCGCCCTCGCCGACGCCTCGGTGGTCCTCGACATCTACCCGGCCCGCGAGGACCCGATCCCGGGCATCACCAGCGACCTGATCATCGACGCGGCCCGGGCCGCGGGCGCCGACGTGCAGGCCGCCCGGTCCGCTGACCGCGACGCCGCCGTGGCCGCCGTCGCGGGAATGGCCAAGCCGGGGGATCTTGTTCTCACCATGGGCGCGGGCGATGTCACCGACCTCGGCCCGCGGATCCTGGACCATCTGAAGGGATGAGCGACATGGCGTACGACGTCGAGAAGCCGGACGAGCAGTGGCGCGCGGAGCTGAACCCGGCGGAGTACGCGGTACTGCGCCAGGCCGGCACCGAGCCCGCCTTCACCGGTGAGTACACCGACACGAAGACCAAGGGCGTGTACTCCTGCCGCGCCTGCGGCACGGAGCTGTTCACGTCCACCGAGAAGTTCGAGTCGCACTGCGGCTGGCCGAGCTTCTACGACCCCAAGGACTCGGCGGCCGTGGAGCTGATCGAGGACCGGTCGCACGGGATGGTGCGGACCGAGGTGCGCTGTGCGCGCTGCGGATCGCACCTCGGCCACGTGTTCGAGGGTGAGGGGTATCCGACCCCCACGGACCAGCGCTACTGCATCAACTCGATCTCGCTGAAGCTGGAGCCCGCCGAGTAGGCGGCAGCGGTCACCGAGGAGACGGTTCGGGGGTCACCGTCTCCTCGCCGATCTGCGCCTCCGACTTGTAGATCGTCACCAGATCCCCGTGGATGACGTAGCGGTACGGGTCGTTGGTCGCCTCGTAGCCGTCGCCCGTCGTCGTCGCCCGCATGGCGATGCCCGCCTCGCGGTGGTCGCTGAACTCGCCGTAGTAGTACAGCTCCCCGGCCGTCGTGCGGCAGAGCGTGATCTGCTTGTTCTCCGTGCGGTACGCCTCGACCAGCTCGGCCCCGCCGCCCGAGGGCAGCTCGTCGGCGATGCGCGTCGGGCAGGCCGCGACGGTGCCGGAGCCGTCCGTGCCGTCGCCGCCGGAGTCGTGCGACTTCAGGTAGGTCTGCGCCCCGAACAGCAGAGCGCCCCCGACGACGAGCGCGATCAGACAGCCCCCGCAGCCGTTCGGCTTCTTCCTCGGCGGGGGCGGCGTCCAGGGCGCCGGGGCCGGGGGCGGCGCGGGCGCCGGGAGCGGTTCGGTGGGGACGTAGCCTGTCGACACGGTCGGCGGCGGATGGAACAGGCTCTCCGGGCGCGGGCTGCTCGCGGCCGCGGCGGCGGTCTTCCTCGGCGGCGGCCTCTTGGGGGCCCGCTTGGCCGGTCCCTTCTTCCGCGCGACCGGTTTCGCCGCCGACTTCCAGCCCGCGCCGCAGACCAGGCAGGTCGTGTCGTCCCCGGTGTTGTTCGTGTCGCACATGGTGCAGCGCCAGGCCGCGGAAGGCCGGGGCTGCGCGGGCCGCTTCGCCGCCGGGCGCGGGGCGCTCCGGCGGGGCGGGGCGGCGGCGGGGCCCGGCGCGCGCCGGCCGCCGCCGCAGATCGTGCAGGACTTCTCCGCGGGAGCGTTGAAGGTGTCGCAGTCCCCGCAGCGCCAGTTCTCCGTTGCCGCCACCCCTGATCACCTTTCCTGGCCCGGCCGCCGGGGCCTCAGTGCGGATCGTTCTCGATCCGGTCCATGACATGGGCGAAGAGCTCTCCGGACTCCGGTCCCGCGGGCGCGAGCAGCCAGCCGTCCTCCTCGCCGGGTACCTGTTCGAGGCGCACCGTTTCGTCCTCGTCGGCGGGACGGTCGGGCACACCGTGCTCGTGGTGCAGCGCCCCGACCAGCTCCCGCGCCCCGGGCACCTCGGCGGCGGGAACCGTGACCCGGACCACGACCAGGTCCGCCGTCTCCCTGCGCGTCGTGCGGAACCGGAACACCAACTGGCCCTCGCCGTCCGGCGACCGGTGGCGCAGCGAGACCTCGGCGCACTGCACGACCGAGAACTGGGAGAAGGAGATTCCCTCCCACGCGAGCTCCAGACACCCCTCGGCCAGGGTGATCTGGCAGTCGTCCCAGCCCAGTCGCCGTTTCACAGGCTGTTCGCGATCGTCTCGATGATCTCGTCCATCTCGAACTCCTCCAGTCCCTCGCCCGCCTTCGACTCGAAGTGCAGGGTGAGGTCCCACTCCTCGGAGATCGGGTCCTTCCACGGATCCTGGTCCGGAGCGAACAGCACGAGCCGCTTGGCCGACTGCTCCATGACGGCGGTCTGGCTGCGGGCGTATCCCCACTGCTCGAAGAGGGCGTCGATGCTGCGCGGGATGTGCGCCGGGTACGACTGCGCGGACGCGCCGACCGTGCCCAGCGGGTGCGCGGGCGCGTCCGTGAACATCACGATGACGTGCCGCCTGCGGTCCAGACCCGTCTCCCAGCGGGAGTTGATGGCGAGGGCGAGCGCTTCGAGGCCCGACTCCGGGATGTCGCCGCCGCCGCCCGCGTCGATGCTCCGCACGAACCGCTCGAAGTCCGCCGCCTGCTCCGGCAGGCGCAGGAACTCGGTCTGCTCGATCGCCGACGCCGGATCGTCGCCGAAGTCACGGAAGGCGATGGTCTTCAGCCGCAGCTGGCTGATCGCCTTGCCCTTCTTCGCCATGACGTCGTTCAGCCGGTCGTGGAACTGCAGGGCGCTCGCCTTCACGGTGTCGAGGACCGGGTACATGCTCCCGGTCGCGTCGATGCAGAACACGATGTCGACGGCGTACTGAAGATTGCCCTGGTACTGGTCGTTGCTGGCATTCATGGACGGCTCCTGGTTCACGGTGCGTTGCGGTCCCGGCGCCGGTCGCCGAGGTTGATGCGGACCCGGGAAGAGCGGGGCGAGCGGGGCGCGGCGGCCGGCTCCGGCGCGGGCTCGGCCGGGGGCGCGGACGGGCGGGGCGCGGGCGCCGGATCGCCCGTCCGGGGCTTGAAGTTGGCGCGGATCCGGCTGGTCCGCGTCGGTGACCCCGTGGGGGCGGCCGGTTTCCGCTCCGGGGCCACGGTGCCGGGGCGGCGGTGCCGCAGCGCGCAGACGTCCGGGTCCGACAGGGTCTTCAGATACGCCGTCATGCCGGGCCTGCGCTTCGGGTCGCCCTGCGTCATGGCCCGCAGCAGCTCCTGGATCACGTCGGACAGCCGCGGATCGAGCCGCAGCCGGTCGCCGCCGTCGACCGCGTCGGCCGGGGAGCCGAACCGCGCGTCGTGGCGCGGCAGTTCACCGGTCAGGTACAGATGCGTCATCAGGCCGAGCGCGTACACGTCGACCGCGCAGGTCAGATCACCGGCCGAGGCGGAGCCGTCCTCCCGCAGATAGCGGCGCCACTCCGGAGCCCCGTACAGCGAGTCGCCGGAGATGTCCGCGGGCGCGGGCGGCTTCCCGGCGACGTAGCTGTCGTCGAAGTCGATCAGCTTCGCGGTGTGGAACGCCGCGTCGTCCCGCTTCTGCACCAGCACGTTGAGCGGCTTGAGGTCGCCGTGCACCACGTCGATGTCGTGCAGCTGCTTCAGACTGGTCCCGAGCGTCTTGAGCAGCACCATCTTCTGGCGCGGCTCCAGCGCCTGCGGCTTCTCCAGGCTGGAGGTGTCGATGCGCTCGGTGACCTTGTAGTACGTGCTCGCCTCGTGGAAGAAGTCGGTGGCGAGCACGAGATTGCCGCCGCCCCGGGCGTCCGGGCGCAGCCGCTTCATGATCGTGCGGTGCCGCTCCTCGAACTCCAGGGCCAGCTGCCGCCGGATCCGCAGGCTCGGCGAGTCCCGGGCGTCGTCCTTGGGCCGCTTCGGCTCCAGGAACTGCTTGATGAAGTACGCCGTCCCGGCCTTCTCCGCGAAGGCCCAGATGCACTTGCCGCCGCCCGCGTTGGTGGGCGCGGTGGTGATGCGGTAGCCCGCGATCACCTCTCCTTGTTTCATGCGGACTCCTCGGGCGCGGGCGGCAGATGCCTCTCGTAGTCGGGGCGGTACGCCCGCCAGGTCTGTTCCTGCCACGCCTTGATCCCGGCCGCGGCCTCCCGCGGGTCGGCGCCCTGGCCGGGCGCGCCGTCCAGGGCGCCCGGCCGGCCCAGCGTCAGCTGATCGGTCAACTGCCCCCGTCGGGGCGCGAAGTCGGCCCGCAGCTCGCCGAAGTCCCGGTGGCCGAGGGCCAGCAGCGCGAGCGAGGCGTCGTCGGCCGTGTACGCCTGCACCTCGCGGCGCAGCAGATCGGCCCAGCTCAACGCGGAGTCCGCCTGTTCCAGCGTGCGCAGCAGCAGGTGCTCGAACTCGCCGGGGGTGTGGACGTAGCCGAAGAAGCCGTCCGTGGCCACGACCAGCACGCACGGCAGCGGCAGTGTCAGCGTCCGGGCGGCGACCTCGAACTCCCGGTCGGCGCAGACGAGGTTCGTCATCGGCGGGTCGCTGCGCAGGAGTTCCAGGGCGTCGCTCTCCCGGGTGTGGTCGCGGGTGAGCACGTGCAGCCCGCTGCGCGGCAGCAGCGCGTAGGCCCGTGAGTCGCCCGTCCACAGCGCACGGACGTCTGCCTCCGTCTCGTCCTTGCCGACCTGGTAGTGCAGTGCGGCCAGCGTGGTGGGCAGCTGGCGGCGCATGGTCCCGCTGATCTTGCTCTGCCGTTTCGGCGCCTGCTCCAGGAAGTACTTCACGTAGGCGTGCAGCGAGTCCTGGTCGGGGTCCTGGCGGTCCCGTACGACGTCGTGGAACCAGCATTCGGTGGCGAGCCGTGCCGCCCGCGCGCCGACCCAGGCGCCGGTGCGCGCGGTGCCGTCGGGCGTCTGCCAGGCCGGGGCCGCGCCCGCGCCGCCGGACCCGTCGAAGACGCCGAGCAGGCCCTGCGTCGAGTCCCAGTGGTGGCAGAGGAACGGCTCGGCGTCCTCGCCGCGGCCCGGGACCCGCTCGGTCCACACGGACACCGCCTGGACCGCGCCGCGGCCGAAGCCCCAGTAGAGCTGGGGCACCGGGCCACGGCCAGGTGCGGGGGCGCCCGGGCCCGGTCCGGCCGCAGGCGGGAGGGTCGCCGCCGCGGACCAGGAGGCCGGCAGCGGCGGAGGAGGTGGCTGGTTCATCGCGGCTCCCTGCCGGGATCGGTGGTGCGGCGTGCGGCGGTGCCGCGCACCCGGCTCGCCCTCGGCCCCGCCGGTTCGGCGGCGCGTGCGGTGTGCGCGGTCGGGGACGGCTGCCCGGGGCGGCGCGGTGGCGACGGGGCACCGTCGCGCGGCGGCAGCGGCTCGTCCTCCGGCGGCGCGTCCGGCGCCGGGCGGCGGCCGGTGCCGCGCAGCCGGGGGCCGTCCCGCAGCACCTCGCCCTTGAGCGTCGAGGGCCGGGGCGCGCCGCCGGGACCGTCGGGCGCGGACGACGCGCGCGCACCGGGCGGGTCCCCGGCATCCGGGTACCCGGCGCCCGGATCCCCGGCGCCCGGGTCTCCGGCGCCCGGTTCCAGGGCGCGGGACAGGGATCCGGTCAGTCGGCCGCGTCGGGTCGCCGTCGAGAACAGGCCGTCCCCGCCGCCGCGCAGCACCTCGTCGAGGACGGCGCGCTCCAGCTCGGTCTGCTCGAACGGCTCCCGGTCGGCGTCGCCGCGCTCCAGGACCATCCGCATGACCTCGCGCCTGACCTCGCGCTGCTCCGCGTCGCTCTTCTCGATCCAGGCGAGCGCGGCGCGCGGCCCCTCCTTCTCCATGATCTCCGCGATCAGGCCGTCGACGCCCTCCTCGCGCATCATCTCGACGTGCCGGGTGCGCCGCATGCGCGAGAGCCGGGTCTCGCGCTCGACGTCCCTGAACTCCCGTCCGCTGGTGACGATCTCGTCCTCGTCGACCAGCAGCTCGACGTGGACGCCCCGCAGGCGCACGGCGTCGTCGCCGGCGAACGACGCCACCGCGCCGTTCAGCGCGCGCTCCGCCTGGTGGAACTCGGCGATGTCGTAGTCGCGGGCCACCTCGCGCAGCGTCTTGCGCACGAACCCGTACAGGGCGCCGCTCATGTCCCGGATGCCGCGGGCCACGATCTTCGCCGGGTCCGTGACCCCGCAGATCAGGTCGACGCGGCTGCGGAAGGAGAAGGTGGGGTCCCGGCTGAGCAGCGGGACGTCCAGGACGAGCCGGTGCTCGCCGAGGTCCACGGTGTGCACCGAACGGTAGCCGCCGTACCGCGCCGAGGGGATCTCCTCGCCGCTGCGGACCGTCAGCGACGGGCCGCTGTCCCTGACCAGGACCAGCGCCCGGCCGGGGTCGGGCGGGCGCAGCGGACTCGTCAGACGCCACCTGGACAGCTCCGTGACCTCCAGGACGGGGTCGTAGGTCTGTTCCTGCATGGTCTGTCTGTCACCTCGCTCTCTCGTATCCGTCTCCGGTGTCCATCTGTCGTGTGCTCCGTACGGGGATCAGACCCGGCGGCGCAGTACGGCCGAGCCCGACGACGGCCGGTCGCGGTCCGCCGCCCATTTCTCCAGCCACCAGCGCAGCCGCTCGCGGTGCTTGCCCGGCCGGCGGGCCACACCGCGCAGCAGCTCCGCGATGTCGTCGAGCGCGCCGGGGCACAGCGGCGCGAAGGTGTCGATCCACTCCCGCAGCGCGGGCAGCGCCGCGTCCTGCACCGGGCTGCGGGCCAGCGCCCGCGCCCACAGCTCGGTCAACTGCGCGCTGTGCGCGCGGAACCGGCTGAGCAGGACCGGCACCCCCGGCACCCCTCTGACGGTCTCCGGGGTCCCGGCCGGACGCTCGTACGGCCGGGACACCGCGAAGACGAACGCGGAGAGCGTCTTGTTGACCATGGGGGAGTGGTCCTGCGGCGCGGACCACTCCAGATGGGCGTCCAGGAGCGCGGACGCCTGCCCCTGGTGCAGCAGGTGGACGCCGCCCCACGCCACGTACGGCAGCGTTCCCCAGTCGTCGCCCCGGTCGAGCGCCGCGCGCAGCACCTCGACGGCGCGGTCGGGCGCGGCGCGGCCGAGGAGGGTGCCCACGGCGTTCGCCGCGGTCCCCGCGAGCCGCCGCTCGTACGCCGAACTGCCGCCGCGCGCCCAGCCGTCCAGCAGCTCCCAGACGGCGTCCGCGGACGCGGGGCGGCTGCCGGCCACCCCGAGCGCGGTCGCCGCGCCCTGCCGCTGCGGCCACGACGTGCTGCCCGCCCACGCGGTGAGGAACCGGTGCACCGCGTAGTGGTGGTCGGCCCAGGACAGCACTCCGGCGGCGACGGAGGCGCGGGCCCGCACCTCCAGGTCGCGGTGGCCGAGCAGCCGCCGCAGCCAGTCGAGGACGGCGTTCCGGCGCCCGTCCAGGGTGGTCCACGCGTGAATCAGGACCGCCTGGCCCAGCAGCGGACTGCGGAACCGCACCAGGGGCGCACCGTCCGCCGCGTGGTCGACCCCGATCCACTGCTGCTCGTGGCCGAGCCGGTCGGCGAAGCGCAGGTCGGGCGGGACCGGTTCGGGCGGGGTCAGCGCGGCGTGCAGCTTCACCGCCGCCTCGGCGACCGTGAGGTAGCCGCTGCCCTCCAGTACGGCGGCGGCGAGCGCGAAGGCCACCGCCGCGGGCGATCGGTGCTGCTGGAACCAGGCCCTGACCTGGTCGCTCGGATCACGCAGCGCCGCGACCGTCGCGGCCAGGTCGCCGTCGGCGGTGATCACGGACGCGAGCCGTACCGCGTGCCGGGCCGCGGGCTGCTCGCGCAGGGCGCGGGTGGCGTCGCAGGAGTCCAGGAGCGCGCGCAGCCGGGCCCGCGCCTCGGGCTCGGGGCCGTGGCCGAGCACCCGCCGCTCCAGCACGAGGAGCGGGTCGAGCGGAGCGAGCGCGTACCGGCCGTACGGCTCGGTGCCGGCCTCCCCGGTGGCGGCGAGCGCCAGGTCGTGGCCGCCGGTCAGGACGAGACGGCAGCCGGACGCCCGCAGCGCGGCGGCGAGCGACGTCAGCCGCCGCACCCCGAACGGCTCGGCCCCCGCCGGGCCCTCGTCGACCTCCGCGAGATAGCCGCAGTCCTTCGCGGGCGGCGTCCAGCCGGGGTCGGCCAGGACCGCCGGATCGAGCAGCCGGTGGCAGCCGCCGTCCCGGGCCCCGCCGAGCGCCACGGCCTCGGACAGCAGATTGACGGCGGTGGCCGCGCGCCCGCTGCCGGGCGGTCCGGTCAGCACGAGCAGCGCCTGCTCGCCCAGGTCGCCCAGAGCGGTGTCGTACCCCGGGGGCTGCACGAACAGCTCGGTGTGGTCGGCCAGTTCGACGGCGTCGAGGGCGACGGTCGCGCCGGAGCCCCGGGCCGGACGCCCGCCGCCGGTGTGGAAGCCGCCGCCGAAGCTGACGGAGTCGTGGAACAGGGCGAGCGTGCCGATCCGGGTCCCCGCCGCGTCGTCGCCGAGCCGGGCGGCGATCAGGTCGGCGATCGCGGCGGCCCGCCGCGCCTCGGAGCGCTCCGCCTCGTCGGGCCCGGCGCCCGCGGCGAGCGAGCGCAGCGCGTCCTGCTCGCTGACGGGCCCGTCCCGCTCCTCGTCGAAGGGGCGGGGCCCGGTCCCGGGTGACTCCGCCGCGGCGGGTGCGGAGTCCGTGGGAGCGCCGTCGGCGTCGGCGGCCGACCGGGGCTCGGATGCTGCTTCCTCGTCCAAAGGATCTCGGTCTTCCGTGCGGGGCACCGGTCCTGCGGACGGCAGGCGTCAGGGACGCGCCGACGGCGGACGGTCGCGGTGCGGACGGTGAGCGAAGGCTAGGAGATGTTCCAGTCGCCCTGGATCTCGACCTTCTCGTTGAACACCGTGGCGTTCTTGATGACCCCGGCGCTGACCTGCGACCCCTTGGTCCGGGCGGCCTCGGCCTCGGCCACGACGCGGCGCAGCTCCGCCTCGAAGGCGTGGTCGCGCAGCATGTGCGCGGCGAGCAGGCGCTCGAGGTGCGCCAGGGCGCCCTCGTCGTCGGGCGCCCGGGTGACCCCCTCGAGCGCGGCCTCGGCGGCGTGGTCGCCGCGGAACCGCGCGCGGAGGCGCTCGAGCAGCCGGGCGCCCCCGGCCCAGCCCGCGCGCCCGGCCTCCTGGGCGGCGCTCTCCAGTGCTCCCTTGGCCACGAGCGCGACGCTCGCGGCGGCGACAGCCGTTACCGGATCCATCTCGTTCCCCCGATTTCGCCCCCACGGTCCACCAACGTGCGTGAACCGAGCGGCCAATGTAGGACGCACGAGTGGCGGGAAAACGGGACTTTGCGCTTCTTGCCCGAGTTCGACCGAAGGCGACTGGCCCGTCAACTCGGCCTTACCGGAAGTGTCTTGATTCCGTTGATGAAGTTCGACACGAGGCGGCGCGGCGTCCCCGCGAGCGTCAGCTCGGGCAGGGCCCGCCCCACCTCCTCGTACAGCACGCGCAGTTGGAGCCGGGCGAAGTGCGCGCCGAGGCAGACGTGCGGGCCGTCGCCGAACGACACATGGGGGTTCGGGGTGCGGGTCAGGTCGAGGGTGAAGGGGTCGGGCCAGACCCGTTCGTCGTGGTTGGCGGAGGCGTGCAGGACGACGACCTTGTCGCCCCTGGCGATCCGGACGCCGGCCAGCCGGGTGTCCTCGGTGGCCGTGCGGCGGAAGGTGAGGACGGGCGGATGGCGGCGCAGCAGCTCGTCCGTCGCCGTCGTCGGGTCCACCGCTCCGGTGCGCAGCCGCCGGTACGCGGCCGGTTCCCCGGCCAGCAGGGCGAGGGCGCCCGGGGCCGCGCCGCGGACCGTGTCGTTGCCCGCGACCGTGAGCAGGAAGAAGAACATCTGCCGTTCGGACGCGGTGAGTTCGGGGTCGGCGGCGAGCGTCGTCAGCACGTCGTCGGCCGGGTGCGCCCGCTTGTGGGCGGTCAGTTCGTCCGCGTACGCGAACATGTCGGCCAGCGCGGCGGGCGAGCGCGGGTTCACCCGTGGGCCGTCCTGGGGATCGTCCGCCGCCTCGTCCGGGTCCTGGTATCCGATGACGCGGCGCGTCCAGTCCAGCATCAGGGTGCGGTCCGACTCCGGGACGCCGAGCAGATCGGCGAGGTTGAGCAGGGCGTAGTCGTCGGTGACCGTCGCGACCAGGTCCACCACGTCGTGCCCCGCGACCGCCTTGGTCAGTAGGGACGCCGCCCGCTCCCGGGCCGCCCGCTCGAAGGCCTCCACCCGGCGCGGCGTGAACGCCCGGCTCACCAGGCGGCGCAGCCGTCCGTGCGCCGGCGGGTCCTGGTTCAGCATCATGGAGCGGATGAAGGGCAGGTCAGCGGGGTCGGGGTCGCGGATCTGCGTCGCGCCCAGCGCCGAGGAGTACGCCGAGGAGTCCTTCAGGACCCGGACGACGTCCGCGTGCCGGGTCACCGCCCAGAACCCGGGCCCCTCCGGCCAGCCGAGGACCGCCGGCTCGGCCTGCCAGGAGACCGGACGGTGGTCGCGCAGCACGCGGTAGCGGTCGTGCGGGACGCCGTGCGCGTACACCCGCGGGTCGAAGACGTCGGGGATGTCCGGCCGCGTCGTCATGCCCGGTCCGCCCGCAGGAAGTCCTCCGCGACCCGGATCAGCGCGAGCGGTGCCTCGTCCATCGCGTAGTGCCCGCACACCGGCAGGTCGACCAGCTCGCCGCGGACGAACCAGCGCAGCCACGTCGCCCGCATCAGGTCCGCCGGGAGCGCCGGGTCGAGCTGACCGGTCACCGCGAGCGCCGGCACCGTCGAGCCCTCGACACCCGTGTGGAAGTCGTCGCCGGTCCACGAGTCGAGCCAGCTCCGGAACGCCTTGGCGTCGCTGCGCTCCAGCGAGCGGCGCACCATCCGGTCCAGCCAGGCAGCCGGGCGGACGCCGCCCGTGGTGACGTCGAGGATCGCGCGCCGGTTGCCCGGCCTGGTGTCCGCCGTCGAGAACAGCTCCCACTGCTCGGGCGGCAGCGGCAGGCCCGACGCGGGAACCGGCGAGACGCCCACGAGACGGCGCACCCGCTCCTCGGCCGCCGCCACCACGCGCTGCGCCACACTGGCGCCCATCGAGTGCCCGATCAGCGAGAACCGCCGCCAGCCGAGCCGGTCCGCGAGGTCCAGGACGTCCGCGGCGCCCTCGGCCGTCGTGTACGCGCCCGGCACGTCCTTCGCCTCGCCGTAGCCCCGCAGGTCCACGAGCGCGTACTGGAACGTCTCGCGGTCCAGATCGGGCACGATCGGCGCGAACGCGGCACGGTCGGCGAACCAGCCGTGCACCGCGATCACCTTGTGCGGCCCGTCGCCGTGCAGCTCGTGCGGGAGCCGGAACGCCGACTCCGACGACGGCTGCAAGGGCGATCGGGCAGGACGGGGGGAACGGGGGGAGTGGGGGGAGCGGGAGGAGTGGGAGGAGGCCACGTCGACTCCTGGAGGTCTGGGGCGGTGCCGGTCGCGTCCACGGTTGCGCGCCCCCGGGCCCCCCACAAGGGGGCGTACGCCGTCGATCGGTGACAATGGGGGCGTGACCTCCTCCGGCTCCGCTTCCGAGCCCGCCTCCGACCGCACCGATCCGCGTGCCGCCCTGCGTGCCGACTGCGGCAGCTGCTTCGGCCTGTGCTGCGTGGCGCTGCCCTTCGCCAAGTCCCACGACTTCGCGGCGGACAAGAACGCGGGCACGGCCTGCCGCAACCTCCAGGAGGACTTCCGCTGCGGCATCCACGCGCGGCTGCGCGACGAGGGCTACCGGGGCTGCACGGTGTTCGACTGTTTCGGCGCCGGGCAGAAGGTCTCCCAGATCACCTTCGAGGGCGTCAGCTGGCGCGAGCGGCCGCAGACCGCGCGCACCATGTACGAGGTCTTCCCGGTGATGCGGCAACTGCAGGAGCTGTTGCGGTACTTGACCGACGTCCTGGACCTGCCGCGCGCCGCCCCCGTGCACCGGGACGCGCGCCGCGCCCGCACCGACATCGACCGCCTCACGCGCGCGGGCGCCGACGAACTCCTCGCCGCCGACGTCCCCACGATCCGCGCCGACGTCAACACGCTGCTGCTGAAGGCGAGCGAACTGGAGCGCGCCGCCGTTCCGGGCCGCAAGAAGAACCACCGCGGCGCGGACCTGATGGGCGCCCGCCTGCGCAGGGCAGACCTGCGCGGCGCCAATCTGCGCGGCACCCTCCTCGTCGCCGCCGACCTGACCGGAGCCGACCTGCGTGCCGCGGACCTGATCGGTGCCGACCTGCGCGATGCCCGGATCGAGGGCGCCGACCTGCGCGGCGCCCTCTTCCTCACCCAGGCCCAGCTGAACGCGGCGCGCGGGGACTCGGCCACCCGCGTCCCGGACGATCTGACCCGCCCCGAGCAGTGGAGCGCCCGGTAGCAGGAGCGGGCCTCACCGGCGCAGGGTGTGGAACTCGCACCGGTCCGGGTCGGACGTGTACATGTACAGGACCGGGTGGGCGCGGGTGCCGCTGACGTCGTACGTCAGGACGGTGCCGCCGCCCTCGGGGGCGGCCGGGTCGTCGAGGAAGTCCAGGTCGAGCCGGAGTCTGCCCTGCTCCATGCCCGGCGTGAGCGACCACGTGCCGTTCGAGAGACCGGGCCGCTCGTCGGGCGCGAGATCGCCGAACGGGGTGGCGTCGGCGGGCCAGTCGGTGAGGGTGGCGGCTCCCGCGGCGCGCAGTTCGAGGTGTCCCCTCGGGTCGCCGCGCCAGCTCCCGACGAGGTCGGACGAGGTCAGCCCGGCGGGCGAGGGGCCCTCGGGTCCGCACGACTCGTAACGGGTCATGCACCCGCTCGCCGCCATGGCCAGAAGCGTGAGCGCGCAGGAGAAGACAGCGGTACGGAACACGGAACCCCCCAGGTTTTTGAACGTGTTCAACCGAGTGGCAGCGTACCCCGCGCGCGCCGCCGATTCCCCGCCGGGGCCCGTTTCACTCCTCGTTCACGCGATGGTGCGATCATCTCCCCGCCCGCGGATGCCCGTTGACGGTCACGGGTAGGGCCGCGCACATGACTGAGCAGTCCACCGCCGCGGCCTCGCAGCCGTTCCAGTTGCCGCGCTTCTACATGCCGTACACGGCACGCCTCAATCCCCATCTCGACGAGGCCCGCGCCCACTCCACCGGCTGGGCCCGGGAGATGGGCATGCTGGAGGGCTCCGGCGTCTGGGAGCAGAGCGACCTGGAGGCCCACGACTACGGACTGCTGTGCGCGTACACGCACCCCGACTGCGACGGCCCCGCGCTCTCCCTGATCACCGACTGGTACGTGTGGGTCTTCTTCTTCGACGACCACTTCCTGGACATGTTCAAGCGCACCAACGACCGCGCCGCGGGCAAGGCCCACCTCGAACGCCTGCCGCTGTTCATGCCCATGGATCTCGAGGACCCGGCGACCGCGGTGCCCGAGCCGGAGAACCCGGTCGAGGCCGGGCTCGCCGATCTGTGGCGGCGCACCGTGCCCGCCATGTCGATGGACTGGCGCCGCCGCTTCGCCGAGTCGACCGAGCACCTGCTCAACGAGTCGATGTGGGAACTGTCCAACATCGACGAGGGCCGGATCGCCAACCCCGTCGAGTACATCGAGATGCGCCGCAAGGTCGGCGGCGCCCCCTGGTCCGCCGGACTCGTCGAGTACGCCACCGCCGAGGTCCCCGCCCCCGTCGCCCGGTCGAGGCCGCTGCGCGTCCTCATGGAGACGTTCTCCGACGCCGTGCACCTGCGCAACGACCTCTTCTCGTACGAGCGCGAGGTCCGGGACGAGGGCGAACTCTCCAACGGCGTGCTGGTCCTGGAGACCTTCTTCGGCTGCACGACGCAGGAGGCGGCGCGTGCCGTCAACGACGTGCTCACCTCACGGCTGCACCAGTTCGAGCACACCGCGTTCACCGAGGTGCCGACGCTCGCCGCCGACAAGGGGCTCACCCCGGACCAGGTCGCGGCCGTCGCCGCGTACACCAGGGGCCTCCAGGACTGGCAGTCCGGCGGCCACGAGTGGCACCTGCGGTCCAGCCGCTACATGAACAAGGGCGCGGTGCGCGAGCGCGGCCCGCTGGACGGCCCCACCGGACTCGGGGCCCGGGGCACCGATGTGCGGGCGCTGTTCGACGCCCTCGGGGTCGAGCGGCTGCGGGCCTACACCCACGTGCCGTTCCAGAAGGTCGGCCCCTCAATCGTCCCCGACCTGCCCCTGCCGTCCGAGCTGCGGCTCAACCCCGCCCTCGACGGCGCCCGCGCCCGCCTCCTGCCCTGGGCGCACCGCATGGGCATCCTCGCGGAGGGCGTCTGGGACGAGGACCGGCTCGCGGCGGCCGACCTCGCCCTGTGCGCGGCGGGCATCGACCCGGACGGCACGCCCGACGCGCTCGACCTGAGCACGGCCTGGCTCGCCTGGGGGACGTACGCGGACGACTACTACCCGCTCGTCTTCGGCGGCCGGCGCGACATCGCCGCCGCGAAACAGTGCACGGAGCGGCTGTCGGCCTGCATGCCGGTCGCCGGCGAACCGGTCCCACCGCCCGTCAACGCCATGGAGCGCGGCCTCGTCGACCTGTGGGCGCGAACGGCCGCGGGGATGAGCCCCGAGCAACGGGCCACGCTGAAGCGGGCCGTCGAGGCGATGACCGAGAGCTGGCTGTGGGAGCTGGCCAACCAGGCGCAGAACCGCGTCCCCGACCCCGTCGACTACCTGGAGATGCGCCGCGCCACCTTCGGCTCCGACCTCACCATGAGCCTGTGCCGGCTCGGCCACGGCCCGGCCGTGCCGCCCGAGGTGTACCGCAGCGGGCCCGTGCGCTCCCTGGAGAACGCGGCGGTCGACTACGCCTGCCTCGTCAACGACGTCTTCTCTTACCAGAAGGAGATCGAGTACGAGGGCGAGCTGCACAACGCGATCCTCGTCGTGCAGACCTTCTTCGGCGTCGACTACCCCACGGCCCTGCACATCGTGCACGACCTGATGACCCAGCGCCTTCAGCAGTTCGACCACGTGGCCGCGCACGAACTGCCCGTCCTGTGCGAGGACCTCGGTCTGGGCGCGCCGGCACGCGAGGCCGTCGACGGGTACGTCCGGCAGTTGCGGAACTGGATGGCGGGCGTCCTCAACTGGCACCGGGAGGTGGACCGTTACCGCGCCGGGCACCTCGCCGCCCGCGCCCACGGCTTCCTGCCGGGCCGCGTCCCCGCGTCGCCCGTCCCTTCGGCGGCACCGGGTTCCGGATCCGGTTTCCGTATCTTCTCGTCCGGAATGACGGGTTCAGGGAACTTTGCCGGGGTGCCCGGGGTCTTACAGGGTGAGACGGCCACTGACCGGCCGTAAGACCGGGGGACTTCACGAGAACACACGGGGGTGTTCTTTCCATGACCGAGACCGCTGAGGTCTTCGACCACGCCACGACCCGCTCGACCGACCGCGCCGCCGACCGCACGACCGCCGCCGAGCCCGCCGAACTGACGCCGTACGCCGCGCCGCTGACCGTACCGCCGGTGCTGCGGCCCGCGTCCGGCGACGTCCTGCGGGAGACCGAGATCGCGGTGCGCCCGGTGTGGCAGCGGCTGCACCCGCAGCTCCCGCCGACCCTCATGTGGGGGTACCGGGGCTCGGTGCCGGGCCCCACGATCGAGGTGCGGCGCGGACAGCGCGTCCGCATCGCCTGGACCAATCACGTGCCCAAGGGCAGCGAGTACCCGGTGACGGCGGTGGAGGTGAGCAACGCGACGCCGGGCCCGGCCACCCTGCCCGGCCGTGCCGGCGTGGCGCCGAGCGCCGACGTCGCCGCACTGCCCGCCTGGCTCGTCACCCATCTCCACGGCGCCCAGACCGGAGGGGGCAACGACGGCTGGGCGGACAACGCGGTGGGCGCGGGCGACGCCCAGCTCTCCGAGTATCCGAACGACCATCAGGCGGTCCAGTGGTGGTACCACGACCACGCGATGAACGTGACCCGGTGGAACGTGCAGACCGGGCTCTACGGCACCTACCTCGTCCGTGACGACGAGGAGGACGCGCTCGGCCTGCCGTGCGGCGAGCGGGAGATCCCGCTGCTCCTCGCGGACCGGAACCTGGACACCGACGAGGACGGCCGCCTGACCGGACGGCTGCTCCACAAGACCGTCAAGGTCCAGGAGGCGAACCCGGAGACGGGCAAGCCCGTGACACTGCCGTTCACCGGCCCGTACACGACGGTGAACGGCCGGATCTGGCCGTACGCGGAGGTGGACCCGGCGTGGCACCGCTTCCGCCTGGTCAACGCGTCGAACGCCCGGATCTACCACCTCGTGCTGATCGACGAGGACGGCGAGCCGGTACCCGGCGTCCTGCACCAGATCGGCAGCGACGGCGGACTGCTGCCGCGGCCGGTGCCGGTCGACTTCGACGCCGCGCTGCCGGAGCTGACCGTCGCCCCGGCCGAGCGGACGGATCTCCTCATCGACTTCGCGGCGCTCGCCGGACGGCGCGTCCGCCTGGTCAACAAGGGGCCCCGGCAGCCGGCCGGGGTGCCGGACGTGCCCGGCGACGTGCGCTACCCGCACGTCCTGGAGTTCCGGGTGCGCGACTGCGCCGAGCCGGACTCCTTCACCCTGCCCGAGGTGCTCTCCGGCTCCTTCCGGAGGCTGACGCACGACATCCCGCACGGCCACCGGCTGATCGTGCTGACCCCGCCCGCCACCAAGGGCGGCGGCGGACACCCGGAGATCTGGGAGATGGCGGAGGTCGACCCGGAGGAGGCCGCGGAGCTGCACCTGCCCGCCGAGGGAATCGTCCAGGTCGTCGACGACAAGGGAGCGCTGAAGACCTACCGGCGCACCGCCCGGACCTTCAACGACGGACTCGGCTTCACCATCGCCGAGGGCAGCCACGAACAGTGGAGCTTCCTGAACCTCGCGGTGAACCCGCCGGTGGTGCACCCGATGCACATCCACCTCGCCGACTTCCAGATCCTCGGCCGGGACGCCTACGACGCCTCGGGCTTCGACCCGGCCGTCGGCGGCACGGCCGAACCGGTGACGTACGACGCGGCGACCACGGTCCCCTTCCCGCCGAACGAGCACGGGTACAAGGACACCTTCCGCGCGCTGCCCGGGCAGATGCTGCGGGTCCTCGGCCGGTTCGACGGCGCGTACGGGCGGTTCATGTACCACTGCCACCTGCTGGAGCACGAGGACATGGGCATGATGCGGCCGTTCGTCGTCATGCCCGAGGAGGCGATGAAGTTCGACCACGGCGCCGGGCACGGCCACGGAGGGCACGAGGGGCACACGGGGTAGCCGGGGCGGACCTGGAGGGGGGTGCGCTCGCGCCGCCCCTCCAGGGCGGGCAGGATGCTGCCGAGACAGCGGCAGCAGCCCGAAACCCGCACACACCCCCGGAGGACCGGACATGACGACCGGCACACCCGCGCCCTTCACCGCGGCCGACTACCAGGCCCGCATGGACCGTGCCGCGCGGTCCGCCGCCGACGCCGGGCTCGCCGGGGTGCTCGTCGCGCCCGGCCCCGACCTGGTCTGGCTCACCGGCTACCACGTGCCGGCCGACACCGAACGGCTCACCCTGCTGGTGCTCGCCGCCGGACAGCGGCCCACCCTCGTCGTGCCGACCCTGGAGGCGCCCGACGCCGCGAAGGCCGCGGGCGCCGACGCGATGACGCTGCGCGACTGGACCGACGGCAGGAACCCGTACGACGTCACGGCGCCCCTGATGGACGGGTCCGGCCGCTTCGGCGTCAGCGACAACGCCTGGGCGATGCACCTGCTCGGCCTGCAGAAGACCCTCCCCGACACGTCGTACGTGTCCCTCACCGAGGCGCTGCCCATGCTGCGCGCCGTCAAGGACGCCGCCGAGCTGGAGCGGCTCGCGGCCGCGGGCGCCGCGGCCGACGCCACCTACGAGGAGATCAAGAAGGTGCCCTTCGCGGGCCGCAAGGAGATCGACGTCTCCCGTGAACTCGCCGATCTGCTGCGACGGTTCGGGCACGAGCAGGTCGACTTCACGCTCGTCTGCTCCGGTCCCAACGGCGCCAACCCGCACCACGCGCCGGGCGACCGCGTCATCCAGGACGGCGACATGATCGTCCTCGACTTCGGCGGTCTCAAGCACGGCTACGGCTCCGACACCTCCCGCACCGTGCACGTCGGCGAGCCGACCGCCGAGGAGCGTGAGGTCCACGACATCGTGCGCGCCGCCCAGACCGCGGCCTGCGACGCCGTCCGGCCCGGCATCGCCTGCCAGGACGTCGACCGTGCCGCCCGCGAGGTCATCACCGACGCCGGGTACGGCGAGTACTTCATCCACCGCACCGGGCACGGCATCGGCGTCACCACGCACGAACCCCCGTACATGATCGAGGGCGAGGAGCAGGAGCTGGTGCCCGGCATGTGCTTCTCCGTGGAGCCCGGCATCTATCTGCCCGGCCGCTTCGGCGTACGCATCGAGGACATCGTCACGGTCACCGGGGAGGGCGGGGGAGGCGGCATGCGCCTCAACGCCACGTCGCGGGAGCTGGCCGTCGTCGGCTGACGGCTCCCCGATGAGATGCGCACGCAGTGCGCATCTCAGGGGCGCGGGGAACCGCGCGGTATCCGGCCCCTAAGGCGCCTCCACCACCGCGGCCGACTCGGGCGGGACCGTCAGGAGGCCGTCCGCGCCGGGGATCTCGATCGGGGACCAGGCGGCGAGGAGGCGGGTGACCGGGCGGCCCAGCGGGATCGACACCGACGCCCCGGACAGATTCACCGCCACCCGGACGTCCCCGCGCCGATAGGCGACCCACCGCGCCCGCTCGTCGAAGGCGACCCGCACCGCGGCCAGATCCGGATTCTGAAGATCGGCACGGGCGCGCCGCAGCGCGATCAGCGCCCGGTACCAGGCGAGCACGCGCGCGTGGTCGCCCGTCTCGCGCTCCGGCCAGTTCAGACAGGACCGCTCGCGGGTGGCCGGATCCTGCGGATCGGGAATGTCGGCCTCGGCCCAGCCGTGCGCCGCGAACTCCCGGCGCCGCCCCTTGCGGACGGCCTCGGCGAGCTCCGGATCGGTGTGGTCGGTGAAGTACTGCCAGGGCGTACTGGCCGCCCACTCCTCGCCCATGAACAGCATCGGGGTGAAGGGGCCCGTGAGCACCAGCGTGGCCGCGCACGCCAGGAGCCCGGGGGAGAGGGAGGCGGCCAGGCGGTCGCCCTGCGCGCGGTTGCCGACCTGGTCGTGGGTCTGGGTGTAGGCGAGCAGCCGGTGCGCGGGCACCCGGGCACGGTCCAGCGGACGGCCGTGCCGACGGCCGCGGAACGTCGAGTACGTACCGTCGTGGAAGAAGCCGTGCGTGAGTGTCTTGGCCACGGCGGCCATCGGCTCGCGCGCGAAGTCGGCGTAGTAGCCCTGCCCTTCGCCGGTGACGGCCGCGTGCACGGCGTGATGGACGTCGTCGTTCCACTGCGCGTGCAGACCCAGGCCGCCCTCGGCGCGGGGCGTGATGACGCGCGGGTCGCCGAGGTCGGACTCGCCGATCAGGAACAGCGGTCGGCCCAGACGCGCGGCCAACTCGTCGACCTCCGCCGACAGTTCCTCCAGGAAGGGCAGGGCGCGACGGTCGTGGAGTTCGTGGATCGCGTCCAGCCGCAGCCCGTCCAGGCGGTAGTCGCGCAGCCAGGCGAGCGCGCTGCCGATGAGATAGGCGCGCACCTCGTCGGAGCCGGCCGCGTCCAGGTTCACGGCGCTGCCCCAGGGCGTGTGATGGGTGTCCGTGAAGTACGGGCCGAACGCGGGCAGATAGTTCCCGGACGGGCCCAGATGGTTGTGGACCACGTCGAGGACGACCCCGAGGCCCAGCCCGTGCGCCGCGTCGACAAATCGCTTCAGTGCCTCCGGGCCGCCGTACGGCTCGTGCACGGCCCACAGGCTGACCCCGTCGTAGCCCCACCCGTGCCTGCCGGGCACGGGACACAGGGGCATCAGCTCGACGTGGGTGACGCCCAGTTCGGCCAGATGCCCCAGACGCGCGGCGGCCGCGTCGAGCGTGCCCTCCTTCGTGTACGTGCCGACGTGCAGCTCGTACAGGACGGCGCCGGTCAGATCGCGCCCGGCCCACTCGCCGCGCCAGGCGTACCGCCGGTGGTCGACGACCGCGCTCGGCCCGTCGGGCCCGTCGGGCTGGCGCGGTGAGCGGGGGTCGGGCAGCAGCGGGCCGCCGTCCAGCAGGAACCCGTAGCGGTCCCCGTCGGCGGCGTCCGCCGTCCCCGTCCACCAGCCGTCCCGGTCCGTATCGCGTTCCAACGCGCGCGTGGCGTCCTCCAACCGGAGTTCCACACGCTCGGCCTGTGGTGCCCACACCTCGAACTGCACGGACGTTCCCCCTCGTGCGACAGGTTGTCTGCTCACGGTGACGATCCGTCCCATGGTGCGTCAGACGTGATCGCCGCGCCGCCGGTTCGCCGAGGTGGGTTCCGTGTCACACGAAGATCACACGTGGCCGGCGCGTCAGGAAATCCCCCGAGGAGCGCTCCGCGGGGCCCGTCGTCGTGCTCACGCCACAGCGGTCTCCGCCCGACGCTCCGCATATTCTGGACACCCCGGCCGTCACTGCCGGACAATCGCCACTGTGACGTCCTCGTTTGAACACCACACGTACCCGGCTCGGCTCTCCGACGCCGAGCGGGACCGTGCGCTGAGGGTGCTCAGGGACGGTGTCGCGCTCGGCCGGCTCTCGCACGACACCTTCGTGCGCCGCATGGAGCTGGCCCTCACCACGCAGAAGCCCGACGAACTCGCGGCGCTCACCGCCGACCTGCGGCCCGAGAACCGCTGGACCCGGGCGATGCTCGGCGCCGTGGGCGCCGTCTCCGGCTTCACGGTGCGGCTGCACCGGGCGTGGACCGTGGAGCGGCTGCCGAAGCTGCTGCTGCCGCCCGCCGACCGGCAGCACCCGCTCCGCATCGGCCGCGACCCGGCCAACGGGCTGCGGCTCAGCCACGAGACGGTCTCCCGCGTGCACGCCGAGCTGAGCCGCCAGGGCGGCCTGTGGATACTGCGCGACCTCGGCTCCACCAACGGCACGTCCGTGAACGGGCGGCGGGTGATCGGCGCGGCCGTCGTCAGGGACGGCGACCAGGTCGGGTTCGGCCGCATGTCGTTCCGGCTGTCCGCCGACGGCGGCCCCGCGGTGGGCCGGGGCTGACCGGCACCGCTCAGCCCTGCGCGTGCCGGACGGCCGCGACCGTGGTCCGCGCCTGGTGCTCGATCTGGTGGGCCACCGGCACCCACCGCGCCCCGAACCGGTCCGCGTACACCTCGCACCAGCGGGTGACGAGGAGATCGAGCCGGGGCGCGGCCCGGTCGTCGGCCTCCTCGAGAACCCGCAGCAGCATGGCGGCGGCCCGCAGCGGCAGCCGCCGGCCGAACGCGTCGATGCTGCCGATGTACGCCATCGTCGCGTCCGGCGGTGGCGGCTGCATCCAGTCGTCCGCGAGCCCCGGCACCAGGCTCAGCGCCCAGCGCGCCGCCCGCAGCAGCGGCCCCCGGGTGTCCGGGAGACGGGGCAGCGCCTCCATGAGGATGTCCTCCACGAGCCGGGTGTCGCGGCTGATCCGCACCGACAGCCGCCGCAGGGCCCGCTCCGGGGCCGGATGCGGCGCCGGGTCGTCCACCAGGTCGCTGGCCCACATCGGGACCTCCACGATCGCCGTGGACCCGCCGTACCGGTGGGCGTGGTGCCAGGTGGAGTGCCGGGCGTCGTCGGGCAGGCTCGGGAACGCGGCCTGCGCGTCCGGGTCCGGCATGACATGCACGCCCGGCCCCGAGACGGGCCAGCCCGCCGCGTCCGACGCGCCCGTCTCCACCGGTATGTGCAGCTCGGCCGCCGACTTGGCGAACGGCTCCGCGAGACCCGGGATGTCCCGGGTCAACTGCACCCAGCTGCCGCCCAGTTCCGTGCCGTGCAGGGACACCTGGAGATACGGGCGCAGCTCGTCGATGATCCCGGTGAGCGTGGTGGTCTCCGGCGGCAGCCGGTCGGCCGGCAGGACCGACGGCGACCACTCGGGCTGCTCGGGCCCGGCCGGACGGAAGAAGTGACGGTGGTACTCGAGGAGCGTGCGCGGCGCCGGGGTCGTGTGCAGGGCCGCGCCGTCCGGGTCGGCGCACAGCAGGAAGTGCCAGGACCGGTCGGATCTCAGGGACTGGTCGTAGAGGGCCTGTTGGGCCAGGTGCAGCGCCGTGGCGCCGCCGGTGGGTTCGTTGGCGTGTGCGCCCGCGACGACCAGGACCGTGCGCCGGTCGTGGCCCACGGACAACAGGTGCAGGGGACGCCCCCCGCGCGAAGTCCCCACCTGGCGCAGTCGGCACAGGTCAGGTCGTACAGTCGTCAGCTCCCGCGCTGACCGGGCCAGTTGGGCCGCAGTGGGGTACCGCTGGTCCGTCAGATGACTCACCCCCGTTGGTGCTCCCGCCGTCGGCAATCCGCAGTACCCCACGCTTGCCGGTCCCTGTCAAGAAGGTCTGTACCGGTGCCCGCCGCCGGTGCGCCGGCTCCCGCAATCATCGCGGAAAGGCCCGGCCCGCCGAGGGGGATTCGCGGTTCCGGTCCACCGTCCACGGCACCGTACGCCGTCCGGACGCGGTCCCGCCTGCGTATCGTCCTCCCGCCACGGCCGCCGGGGACAGGGAGTTCACACCGAGTTCATACCCGCGCCGGGGTGCTCCGGCGGCCGCCTCCGTCACCCGTACGGCCGCACGGGTGCTGCGCGCCCCCGCCGGCGGTGGTGCGCTGGGAGGATCCGTGCGCGGCACCCGGCGCACCGGCCCAGAGAGGGAACCCCGCGGTGCTGTGCCCCCTGGAACCCGCCGCGCGCCCGGCCGTCGAGGGACCGCGCCGCCGCCGCACGCCCCCGAGCCTCGCCGAGCCGGACGTCGCCCGCGACCCGTACCCGCTCTACCGCACCCTCCGCGACGCCCATCCGCTGCGCCACGACGAACCCTTCGGCGCCTGGCTGCTCAGCCGGCACGTCGACGTCCGCGCCGCGCTCGCCGACCCCCGCCTGGTGGCCCCGCCACCCGGACGCACCTTCACCCACCTCGAACAGGGCACGCACGCCGCGCACCGGGCGCTCGTCTCCCCGGGCCTGCAAGGACGCGCGCTGGCCGCCCTGCGCGCGGGCGTGGAGCGCGGCGCGTACGTCCTGGCCCGGCGTCTCGTCCGGCGCGAGGAGGCCGACCTGGTCGAGGAGTTCTGCCGCTGGCTGCCGTCGGCCGCCGTCGTCGCCGCGCTCGGCCTGCCCCACGAGGAGACCGCCCGCGTCACCGCCTGGAGCCGCACGGACCTGACCCACCTCGGCGCCGTGCCCGCCGACGTGGAGGACGCCCTGCGCCCCCACATCGCCCGCCGCCGCGCCCACCCGGGCGGCGACCTCCTGTCGGTCCTGTGCACCGCGCGGGCCGACGGGCGCCCGCTGCCCGACGAGGCCGTCGCCGGGCTCGTGGCCACCCTGCTGGGCGCGGGCGGCGAGGCCACCGGACACGCCCTCGCCGCGCATCTCGCCAACCTCCTCGACCACCCCGCCCAGCTGGCCCTGATCCGGGCGCGGCCCGCGCTGACCGACGCGGCCTGGGCGGAGTCGCTGCGCCGCGACCCGGCCGTGCACGTCGTGCTGCGCCGCGCGCTCGCCCCGGTCCCGGTGAGCGGCGGCACGATACCGGCCGGGGCCACCGTGGCCTGCCTCGTCGGCTCGGCGGGCCGGGACGCCGCCCGGTTCACCGACCCCGACCGCTACGACCTGTTCCGGGCCGACCCGGGCCAGCTGGCCTTCGGCGCCGGCCGGCACCGCTGTCTCGGCGTCCCGTTCACCCGCATGATCGCGGGCTCGGGCCTGACCGCCCTGCTGGCGGCCCTGCCCGGACTGGCCTGGGCACCGGGCTTCCGCCCCGCCCCGGAGGGCCTGCTCACCAGGGCACCGGCCGCCCTCCTCGTCCGCACCCACTGACGGGCGGGACTCCCGACCCGCCTCCTACTGGTCGGCCCGCACCAGCAGCGCCACCGGGAGCTCGCCGAACAGCTCGCCCACGCGCGCGGGTCCGCGGAACCGCCGCCCGGGGACGAGGAGTTCCGACCAGTCGCCCTCGGGGAGGATCAGCTCCGTCTCCCGCCAGCCGCCCGCCTCGGCCAGCCGCAGCGAGAGCCTGGTCGCCGCCACGACGACCCGGCCGGAGCGCCCGAAGGCCAGACAGTGGGCCGCGCCGGGGCCCCGGGCCGTCAGCGGCTCGTACGTCGCCGTCCCGCCGAACCACTCGGGACGCTCCCGGCGCAGCCGCAGCGCCGCCCGGGTCAGGGCCTCCTTGTCCCGCGACAGCGCACCGTCGGCCTTCTCGTCGAAGCGGGCCGGAGCGCGGTTGTCCGGGTCCACCAGCGCGCGGTACTCGCGCTCACTGCCCTGGTAGAGGTCGGGCACCCCGGGCATCGTCAGGTGCACCAGGGCGGCGCCCAGGACGTTCGCCCGGACATGGGGCAGCAGCCCGTCCATGAACCGCAGCACCTTCTCGCCCGGAGGCCCGCACGGACCGGACGCCACGAACTCCCGCACCGCGTCCTCGTAGGCGGCGTTCTGCTCCGTCCACGTCGTGAACAGGCCCGCCTCGCGCGCGTGCTTGAGCATCGCCTGCTGCAGCCGCTCCGGTTCGGCCGGGCCGAGGCCCGCCACGAGCTGCCAGGCCGCCCACGCCAGCTGGGGGTCGGGTGCCGCGGTCCGCCCGGCCACCTCGCCGAGCAGCGCCTCCCACCGGTCGGGGCACTGGGAGAGCACCGAGATGCCCGCGCGGACGTCGGCGCTGCGCTTGGTGTCGTGCGTGGACAGCACCGTCGAGGTGTCGGGCCAGTCGCGCTGCACGCGCGCGCAGTACGCGTGGAACGCCTCGGCGGAAACGGCCGGATCCCGCGGGCAGCCGCCCACCTCGAGGGCCGACAGGAGCGGCGTGTACCGGTAGAACGCCGCGTCCTCGACGGACTTGGCCCGCAGCGCCGACGAGGTCTGCGCGAACCGGGCCCGGAACGCCTCGTGCCGGGGCCCCGTCCCGTGCAGGCCGAGCGCGAGGTCCCGTACGGCGTCGACCGCGCGCGCCTCCTCGGGCACCGCGAACACCGCCTTCGCCTCCTCGGCGGCCGCGGCCGTCAGGACCGTCTCGGGGGCGTCCCCGCCGGACACGTACGACCGGTAGACCGGCACGCGCACCAGCAGCTCGCACAGGGCCGTGCGCAGCGCCCACGGCGCGTGGTCGCGCAGCCGGGGGTCCGGGGCGCACAGGGCGGTCGCCTCGCGCGTCAGCCGGTCCACCTCGGCCGCCAGACCGTGCGCGACCACCTGGTGGGCCGCGCGGTCCACCGTCCGCTCCCACCGGCCGCCCGCGTCGGCGGAGACGTCCGTGAAGCGCCGGAAGTGGCCGAGGAGCCGGTCGGCGCCGACCGGGTCGGTGAACAGGCCGTCGATGCGGCGCAGCGCGTCGTAGCCCGTCGTGCCGGCCACCGGCCAGCCGGCGGGCAGCCGCTCGTCGTCCTCCAGGATCTTCTCCACCACGGTCCAGCGGCCGCCGCTCGCGGCCGCCAGCCGCTCCAGGTAGGCGCCCGGGTCGGCGAGCCCGTCCGGGTGGTCGACGCGCAGCCCGTCGACGACGCCCTCGCGCAGCAGCCGCAGGACGGTGGCGTGGGTCGCGTCGAACACCTCCGGCTCCTCCACCCGCACCGCGATCAGGTCCGAGATGGTGAAGAACCGGCGGTAGTTGAGGTCCGTGCGGGCCAGCCGCCACCAGGCGAGCCGGTACCACTGGGCGTCGAGCAGCTCCTGCAGCGGCAGGGACTGCGTTCCGGGCCGCAGCGGGAACGCGTGGTCGTAGTAGCGCAGCACGTCGCCGTCGACCGTCAGACGGGGCAGTTCGTCGCCCACGGGAGCGCCGAGGACCGGCAGCAGCACCCGGCCGCCCTGCGCCTCCCAGTCGATGTCGAACCAGCGGGCGAACGGCGACGACGGCCCGTCGCGCAGGACGTCCCACAGGGCGTGGTTGAGGCGTGCGACCGCCGCCATGTGGTTGGGCACGATGTCCACGACGAGGCCCAGCCCGTGCGCGTGGGCGGCGCGCGCCAGGGCCCGCAGTCCCTCCTCGCCGCCCAGCTCCGCGCGTACGCGCGCGTGGTCGACGACGTCGTAGCCGTGCGTCGAACCGGGCACCGCCTCCAGGACGGGCGACAGGTGCAGATGCGAGACCCCCAGGGAGGCCAGGTACGGGACGGCCGCCGCGGCCGCGGCGAACCCGAATTCCGGTTGCAGCTGGAGCCGGTAGGTGCCCGTCGGGGCGTGAGGCGTCATGCGAATCTACGTACCCCTTGGGGCGGGTTTCGTGTCATCGCCGCATGCGGGGGCCGCGCCGCACCTCGTTAGTTTCGGACGATGACCGGCACTCCCGTGGACACCAGCACCTCCGGCAGCACGCTCGACGCCTACCGCGGCGTGCTCGCTGCGACCGGGCGGCCGCTGCCCGCCGTCTCCTTCCTCGGGCGGCTGCCGGTCGCCGTGATCCAGTTCGGCAGCGTCCTGCTGGTGACCCGTACCAGCGGCTCGCTGGCCACCGGCGGCACGGTCGCCTGCGCGCTCGCCCTCGGCCAGGTCGCCATGGGCCCCTTCGTGGGGCGGCTCGCCGACCGGCGCGGTCAGCGCCCGGTCGTGCTCGCCTTCGCGCTCGCCAACTCCCTGGCCATCGCGCTCTACACGCTGGGCGCCCTGTACCACCTGCCGACGCCCGCGCTCATCGCCCTGGGCATCGCGGCGGGCGCCACCGTGCCCGGCATCGGTCCGCTCGCGCGGGCCCGCGGGGTCGCCCTCGTCCGCCGCGACGGAGCCGACGAGCGGGTCGTCGACGCCGTGCTGTCCCTGGAGTCCACGATGGACGAGCTCTCCTTCGTCCTCGGCCCGGCCCTCATCGGCGTCGCCTCGGTGGTCGCGCACCCGGCCTACGCGTTCGGCGCGGCCGCCCTCCTGGTCGCCGTCTGCGGCACCGCCTTCGCCCTGCACCCGACGGCGACCGCCGTGCCGCGGGCGGCCCCGGACGCGCGGACCCGCCCCGCGCGGCGGGCGCCCATGCCGCGCCAGGTCCACGTCGTCCGCGTCGGACTCGTCCTCCTGGGGGTCCTGCTGGGCGGCTGCGGCGCCGGGATCACCGCGCTCACCCAGGAGCTGGGCCAGGAGAACCAGGCGGGCCTGGTCTACGCCGCCATGGGCGTCATGAGCGCCGTCGTCGGCCTGTCCATGGCGGCCGTGCCGGAACGCTTCTCGCTGCCCGCCCGCTGGCGGGTCGCCACGGCCGCCGCCGCGCTGCTGTCACTGCCGCTGATCGTCACCGACACCATGCCGCTGCTGTACGTCGTCGTGACCGTCTTCGGCGCCCTGTTCGCCCCGAACCTCATCACCGGCTTCGGGCTCACCGAACGCGCCGTGCCGCGCGAGCGGCTCGCCGAGGGCATGACGGTCGCCGCGAGCGCCTTCGTCGGCGGGCAGGCCGTCACGCTCGCCGTGGCGGGGCGCCTCGCGCAGTCCCACGGTCCCGCTGCCGCGTTCGCGGTGGGCAGCGTGGCCGCGGGGCTCGCCTTCCTCGTGGCGCTGCGCGTACGCCCGCTCCGGGGCGCCGCCGATCCGGCTACGCGGGCCGTCGCAGCACGGTGAGGCTGCGGCCCGCCAGCGTCAGCCGGTCGCCCGCCTGCACCTTGGGGCCCTCGTCGGCCGGGATCCCGTCGGCCAGCGCCGTGTCGACCACCGCGTGCCACTGCCGTCCGTGGTTGACCGGCACCAGGAACTCCTGCGCCTCCGGCTCGGCGTTGAACAGCAGCAGGAACGAGTCGTCCGTGATCCGCTCGCCGCGCGGCCCCGGCTCCGAGATCGCGTTCCCGTTCAGGAACACCGACAGCGCGCGGGCCTGCGCGGCGCCCCAGTCCTCCTGCGTCATCTCCTCGCCCTCGGGGGTGAACCAGGCGATGTCCGACAGCTCGTCGTGCGTCCCCTCGACGGGGCGGCCGTGGAAGAAGCGCCGCCTGCGGAAGACCGGATGCTCCCGGCGCAGCCGCACCATCGCGCGCGTGAAGGCCAGGAACGGGTCCTCGGGCGCCTTGCCGTCCCCGGATCCGTCCGCCCAGTTCACCCACGCCAGTTCGTTGTCCTGGCAGTAGGCGTTGTTGTTGCCGCTCTGGGTGCGCCCCAGCTCGTCACCGTGGCTGAGCATCGGCACGCCCTGCGACAGCATCAGCGTGGCGACGAAGTTGCGCATCTGGCGCGCCCGCAGGTCGAGGACCTCCGGATCGTCGCTGTCGCCCTCCTCCCCGCAGTTCCAGGACCGGTTGTGGGACTCGCCGTCCCGGTTCTCCTCGCCGTTGGCGTCGTTGTGCTTGTCGTTGTACGAGACCAGGTCGCGCAGGGTGAAACCGTCGTGGCAGGTCACGAAGTTGATCGACGCCAGCGGCCGGCGGCCGTCGTCCTGGTACAGGTCCGACGAGCCGGTCAGCCGGCCCGCGAACTCGGCGAGCGCCCGCGGTTCGCCGCGCCACAGGTCTCTGACGGTGTCCCGGTACTTGCCGTTCCACTCCGTCCACAGCGGCGGGAAGTTACCCACCTGGTAGCCGCCCTCGCCGACGTCCCACGGCTCCGCGATCAGCTTCACCTGGGAGATCACCGGATCCTGCTGCACCAGGTCGAAGAACGACGACAGCCGGTCCACCTCGTGGAACTGCCGCGCCAGGGTCGCCGCGAGGTCGAAGCGGAACCCGTCGACGTGCATCTCCTCGACCCAGTAACGCAGCGAATCCATGATCATCTGCAGGACGTGGGGCGACCGCATCAGCAGCGAGTTGCCCGTACCGGTGGTGTCCATGTAGTAGCGCTGGTCGTCCGTCAGCCGGTAGTACGACGGGTTGTCCAGCCCCTTGAAGGAGAGCGTCGGACCCAGGTGGTTGCCCTCGGCCGTGTGGTTGTAGACCACGTCCAGGATGACCTCGATCCCCGCCTGGTGCAGCGCGCGGACCGCGGACTTGAACTCCAGGACCTGCTCGCCCCGGTCGCCCCAGGAGGCGTAGGTGTTGTGCGGGGCGAAGAAGCCGATCGTGTTGTAGCCCCAGTAGTTGTTCAGGTCCATCTCGACCAGCCGGTGGTCGTTGACGAACTGATGGACCGGCATCAACTCCAGTGCCGTGACGCCCAGTTCCGTGAGGTGGTCGATGATCGCCGGATGGGCGAGGCCCGCGTACGTGCCGCGCAGCTCCTCCGGCAGGTCGGGATGGGTCATCGTCAGGCCCTTCACATGGGCCTCGTAGATCACCGTCTCGTGGTAGTCGGTGCGCGGCGGCCGGTCGTCGCCCCAGTCGAAGTACGGGTTGACCACCACGGACGTCATCATGTGCGGCGCGGAGTCCCGGTCGTTGCGCTCGTCGGGGGAGCCGAAGGGGTAGCCGTACACCGACTCGTTCCACTCGATCTTCCCGCTGATGGCGCGCGCGTAGGGGTCGAGCAGCAGCTTCGCCGAGTTGCAGCGCAGGCCGTGCTCGGGCTCGTAGGGGCCGTGGGCGCGGTACCCGTACCGCTGACCCGGCATGATTCCCGGTAGATAGGCGTGCCGCACGAAGGCGTCCGACTCGCGCAGTTCGACCGCGGTCTCCGACCCGTCGTCGTGCAACAGGCACAGTTCGATGCGGTCGGCGGTCTCCGAGAAGACCGCGAAATTGGTTCCGGCGCCGTCGTACGTGGCACCCAGCGGATACGCCTGTCCAGGCCACACCTGCATGCTGACGACTCTTCCACTTCCGGCCCGGGGATCCGGGCGCATCGGTCAGTCTGCCCCGAACATGGCGGAACCAGCCGGGAGTTGTGTCCCTCTTACAGGAAGACCACGCAATACCGGTATGCCCACCGGTGGGACTGCCGGGGACAAAGGGGGAAGATGTGCGCGCGCTAGCAAGACGCCATCTCGGGAAGATCGTGGCGGGAGCGGCCCTCGCGGTCGCCGGGGCCGCGGTGGCGGTCGGCGTGAGCCTGCCGCAGAACAGCGGGGGTGACACGGAGAAGGCCGCCACGGCGCAGCAGGACGCCGTGGCGCCCGCGGGGAGGATCGAGGCCGCGCCCGCGGAGGGGGAGAAGGGCGTCGGCCGCGACCCGCTGACCGACGCCGAGACGGCCCGCGCGGAGCGGCTCGCCGAGGCGGCGAACGGCCTGCGGATGAACGCGAGGGACGCCGAGGGGGACCGCGGCCCCCAGCACCTGTCGACGAACCTGACGGAGGCCGACCCGGACCTTGCGCCGGCCGCCGCGGCCCAGCGCCGGGCCGACGTCGTCTTCTACGACTACCGGACCGACTCGGTCGTCACCAGGACGGTGAACCTGGACACCGGCAAGGTCGAGGACACCGCCACCGACAAGGGCGTGCAGCCCCCGCCCAGCCAGGACGAACTGAAGCAGGCCGCCGAGCTGCTGATCGGCAGCCCGCTCGGCGCCGGCCTGAAGAGCGACTACAAGGACGCCACCGACAAGCCGCTGACCACGGCCGGCCAACTGCAGCTGAGCGGCATGGTGTTCCGCAAGGAGACCGTCGCCGAGGTGCCCTCCGACCTCACCGCCTGCGGCAAGCACCGCTGCCTGCGCGTCGTCGCCAAGGTGAAGAACGGGCCGTGGATCGACACCCGTGCCCTCGTCGTCGACCTGAGCGACCGCGCCGTCGGCCGCCTGTCCTGACGACCGGGGCCCGGGCCCCGCCGACCACTTCCGCTGCCGTTTCTCCTGCACGAGGGAGCCCTTCCGTATGCACGTCACGCACGTCAACAGAGTCCGGCGCGCCCGCTTCCGGCCCGCCGCCGCCCTCACCGGCCTCACGGGCCTCGCGGTCACCGCGCTGCTCGGCACCGCCCTCGCCACCGCCCCGTCCGCCGCCGCCGGGCCCCAGAAGGCGCCCGCCGCGGCCGCGCCCGCCTGTTCGGCCGCGTACCAGATCGAGCAGGTCCTCGACGGCGGCACCACCTGGCGCATGTGCTGGCACTACAACACGCTGTCCGGGCTCGTCCTGGACAACGTCAGCTACCAGCCCAAGAGCGAGCCCAAGCCGATTCCCGTCCTCACCAGTGCCCGCCTCGCGCAGGTCCATGTCCCCTACGACGACGGGGAGGCCGAGTACGACGACATCACCGGCACCGACTTCGGCCAGGCGCTGCAGAACCTGAAGCCGGCCGAGTGCCCCGGCGGCACCATCAAGACCGTCAAGGTCCCCGACATGGGGAACGTCAAGGGCCTGTGCACGACCACGCGTGCGCGCGGGCACGCGTACCGGCTCAACGACGACGCGTCGACCGGCGGCAACGGCAAGCTGTACAGCGCCCAGGGCAAGGACCTGCTGGTCTACACGGTCAACAAGGCGTCCTGGTACGAGTACATCACCGAGTGGCGCTTCTCCTCCGACGGCACCATCACGTCGAACGTGGGCGCCACCGGCAGCCTCTCCCCGTACGACTACAACGGCACCGACGGCAAGGGCTGGCCCATCGGCAAGGGCGCGACCGCCTACGCGGAGAGCCACAGCCACAACGTCTTCTGGCGGCTCAACTTCGGCCTGGACGGCTCCAGCAAGGCGAAGGTCGAGCAGTACGACTCGAAGGTCACCCCGCCGCGGGGCAACGGCTCGCCGACCACGAAGACCACCCGCACCCCCGTCACCAAGGAACTCGCCGGTGACGTGAAGGACATGCGGTGGTGGCGGGTGGTGTCGACGGCGGGCAAGAACAAGGACGGCCACCCCAGGTCGTACGAGTTCGTGCCCGGCCGCTCCAGCACGTTCCCCGGGCGCTCCTTCACCAAGCACGACGTGTACTTCACGGAGTACAAGAAGTGCGAGCAGTACGCGAGCGACAACCCGTCGGCGAACTGCGGCGGGACGAGTGTGGACAAGTGGGTCTCGGGCCAGACGCTCACGCACCCGATCACCTGGGTCAACATCGGGTTCCACCACATCGCCCGTGATGAGGACCAGCAGCCCATGCCGGTCCACTGGCAGGGCTTCTCCATCGCCCCCAGGGACGTGACCGCTATGAATCCGCTCACTCCCGCGGATCTGGCCGGACAGAACGGCGTTCCCGGAAACGGTAGTTGAGAAACTCACCGGTCCATCCGGCTGCACCGCCTGCCGCTCCCGGAGTACCCTTCCTTGATCGTTGGCTGGGGGAGTGCTCGACATAGCTCGGGGGAGCGGAAGGCGGTGCGGAGCGGGTGAGCTCGGGTGGTCTGGAGCTGCCCCCTGGTGACGACGGTCACGAGGGTCAAGAAGGGCAAGGGGCAGGCTCATCGGACATCCCGCCCGGAGCGGTGTCACTGGCTCGGCCCATGGACGTGGGATCGCAGATCGGACCCGAACTGGACTGGGGCGCCGACGCCTGGCGCGAGGTCCGTACGCGTGCGCAACGAGCGGGGCGCGCCTACATCTGGCTGAATCTGGTCGAGCAGCGGCTGCGGGCCGTGGTCGCGGCCGTGCTGCGCCCCATCTACGAGCCGGTGAACGGGGACGACTGGGTCGTCGCCGCCGCCGGTCCCGCCGGGCAGGAGTGGGTGCAGCGCGCCGTCGCCGTGCGCGAGGTCAGCCGCCGCAAGGGCTATCTCCTCGACCCGGCGGACGACAACGTCCTCTCCTTCCTGACCCTGCCCCAGCTGCGCGAGCTGATGGTGCAGCACTGGCCGTGCTTCGAGCCGTACTTCGACGACCGGCGCGACGTCGAACTCGCGCTGGACGAGCTGGAGGTCACCCGCAATGTGGTCTCCCGCAACCGCGCCCTGTCCGAGACGGTCCTCGCCCAGGCCGAGCGCGCCTCGGCCCGGCTCCTGGAGATGCTCGGCGCCGGATCCGACGTCCCCTCCGCCCGCCGGCTGCCCATCGACGCGGTCGAGGACCTGGTCGGCGACCGGTACGCGGACGTGGTCGGCGTCCACTCCGACCGGGTGCGGCTGCTGCGGCAGTTCCCCGCCGAGGACCTGTTCGGCGGGGCGCGACGGCTCGACGCCATCGGGATAGGCCTGAACCTGCTGGTGCAGAACTTCTCGGGGCGGCGTCTGGTGCGGCTCGCCGAGTCCGGCTGCCGGGTCCGGCTGCTCTTCCTGAACCCGGCCTCCAGCGCCGTCAAGCGGCGGGAGCGGGAACTGGGACTCAAGCGCGGCGAGTTGAGCCGCGCCGTCGAGATGAACATCCTGCACATGCGCCGGGTGCGGGCCCGTCTGAAGGATCCCGGGGCCTTCGAGATCCAGGTCTTCGACGAGACCCCGCGCTTCACCGCCTACCTCGTCGACGGCGACGGCTCGGACGGCGTCGCCGTCGTCCAGAGCTACCTGCGCCGCACCCGGGGGATGGAGGCACCGGTCCTCGTGCTGCGCGGCGGCGGCCGCGTGGTGAGGTCGGGTCCCACCGCCGACCGGGACGAGAACGGACTTTTCGTGACGTACCGCGACGAGTTCGAGCAGGCGTGGGCAGACGGGCGCCCCGTGTCGTAGCCGGACCGGGCCGCGGACCGATTGTCAGTGGCGCATGCGATCGTGGTGGTCATTGGGGGAACGCACCACGAGATAGGGGGCAGCCATGAGCTGGCACCGAGAGCTGTTGATCGGCTTCGACCTGGAGACGACCGGGACGGATCCGCGCGAGGCGCGCATCGTCACGGGCGCCGTCATCGAGGTCAGGGACGGCACGGTCCTCGGCCACCGGACGTGGCTGGCCGACCCGGGCGTCCCGATCCCGGACGAGGCCGTCGCGGTCCACGGGATCAGCACCGAGCGCGCGAGCGCCGAGGGCGAGCCGGCCGACCGCGTCGCGGACGCCATCGCCACCGTCCTCGTCGGGTACTGGCTGACGGGCGTCCCGGTGGTCGCGTACAACGCGACGTTCGATCTGACGCTGCTCTCCGCCGAGTTGGCCAGACACGGCCTCCCCTCGCTGCGCGAGCGCCTCGGCGGCGCCGAGCCCGGCCCGGTCGTCGACCCGTACACGATCGACCGCAGCGTCGACCGCTACCGCCGCGGCAAGCGCAACCTCGAAGCGGTCTGCACCGAGTACGGCGTCACGCTCGACTCCGCGCACGACGCCTCCGCGGACGCCCTGGCCGCGGCGCTGCTGGCCCGCGCGATCGGCGAGCGGCACACCAAGGTCGCCGCCCTGGGCCCCGCCGAGCTGCACCGCAAGCAGGTGGAGTGGTACGCGGACTGGGCGACCGACTTCCAGAAGTTCCTGCGCAAAAAGGGCGAGACGGATGCCGTGGTGGACCCGATGTGGCCGATACGCGCTGCCAACAGCCCGTCCGGCGTTTGAGGACGGCGGCTCCGGGGGCGAAGCCCCCGTGCCACGGCGGGAAGCGGGTGCACGTCCCTAGAAGGGGTACCACCGCACGGAGGCATCCCCGTCCCGCAGCGAAGCCACCCGCCGCCGAAACTCCACCAACGCCTTGGGATTGCCCGGCGCGTGCTGGGCGACCCACGCACAGGACGCGGTCTCCCGAGCCCCCCGCAGCACGGCACACCCGTCCCACTCCCGCACATCCCACCCGTACGCCTCGACGAACCCGTCATAGGCCGCCGCGGGCAGCCCGTACCGGTCCCGCGACAGCGCCATGACCACCAGATCGTGCTCCCGGAGATCCGCGGAGAACGTCTCGAGGTCGACCAGGACGGGCCCCTCGGGCCCGATGTGCACATTGCGGGGCAGCGCGTCACCGTGGATCGGGCCGACGGGCAGCCGCGGGGTGAGCGCGGCGGCGGCCGAGGCGAACCCGTCGCGCCGCTCGCGCAGATAGTCGGCGTCCGCCGGATCGATCGCGTCGCCCGCGAGCCGCAGCCAGCGCTCGACCCCGCCGAGCAGATCACGGCGGGGCAGCTCGAAGCCGGTGGGCGCCGGCAGCGCATGCACCAGCTTCAGCAGTTCGGCGAGGTCGCGGGGCTCGGCCGGGCGCACGGCCGCCGGGACGCGGTGCCAGAGCGTCACCGGGTGCCCGTCCACGACCAGCGCCTCGTCCTTGGCGGCGCGCACCGCGGGGACCCCGTGCTCGGCGAGATAGGAGGCGACGGCCACCTCGCGGCGGGCCCGGTCGAGGAGTTCCGGAGCCTGCTCGGTGCTCCGGCCGACCTTGACGACGAGGTCGCCCGCGCCGAAGACCGCGTTCTCCCCGAGGGCGAGCAGCTCCGCGCCGTCGGCCGCGCCGCCGATCCCCGCCCGCGCCAGCACGTCCCGTGCCCGTGCCTCGTCCATGTCGTGCCTCCCGCGTTCCAGCTGGTACCGGGCCAGTCTCGCACCCGGCCGCGCGCACCCCCGTACCCGTCCGGATGTCTTGACGGCTTCCGGCGTTGTCAGGACCATGACGGGGGCCGCCGGGGCGGCCGGAAGCCGTGCGCGTCAGCCGAACCGTGCCATCCGAACCGCCCGAAGGAGCCCGCACCCATGACGACGGCGATCACGCCGCGGACGGCACGGGCCGACGCGCGGCAGCGCGGGGCCTGGTTCCTGGTGCTGCCCGCGCTGATCCCGATCCTCGGCCTGAGCGTCGGCCCGATCCTCTACGGGATCGGGCTCGCCTTCACCGACGCCCAGTCGGGCCGCACCGCCGCCACCCAGTGGGTCGGCACCCTCAACTTCCAGGATCTGCTGCACGACACCCTGTTCTGGGAGTCGTTCCGGATCGGGCTGGTGTGGGCGGTCGGGGTGACGGTCCCGCAGTTCGTGCTCGCCCTCGGACTCGCCCTCCTGCTCGACCAGAACCTGCGGCTGAGGTGGCTGGCGCGGGCGCTCGCGATCATCCCGTGGGCGATGCCGGAGGTCGTCGTCGGCATCATGTGGCGCCTCGTCTACCACCCGGACGCCGGTGTCCTCAACGAGACGCTGCGCGACCTCGGCCTCGGCGACGGCCGCGACTGGCTCACCGGCCTCGCGACCGCGCTGCCCGCCGTGATCGTCGTCGGCATCTGGGCGGGCATGCCGCAGACCACGGTGGCCCTGCTCGCCGGGTTGCAGAACACCCCGCGCGAGCTGCACGAGGCGGCGGCGATGGACGGGGCCGGGGCCTGGCGCCGGTTCCGCACGGTGACCTGGCCCGCGCTGCGGCCCGTCGCGCTCGCCATCACCGCGCTCAACTTCATCTGGAACTTCAACTCGTTCGCCCTCGTCTACGTCCTGACGAACGGCGGACCCGGCGGCCGCACCCGACTGCCGATGCTCTTCGCCTACGAAGAGGCCTTCCGCTACGGCCAGTTCGGCTACGCGGCGGCGATGGGCTGCGCCATGGTCGCCGTCATCTCGATCCTCCTCGCCGTCTACCTGGTGGGCCGTCTCAAGGGAGGCGACGAGTGATGTTCAAGGTGAGCCGCCCCGCCCGCGCGGGCCAGTACCTCGCGCTCCTCGCGTACCTCGTCTTCCTCGCCTTCCCGTTCCTGTGGCTGATCTCCACGGCGTTCAAGCCGCCCGGCGAGCTCGCGAGCCTGCACCCCACCTGGATTCCCCGCCATCCCACCCTCGCCAACTTCCGGCAGGCCTTCGACGAGCAGCCGCTGCTGCGGGCCGCAGGGAACTCCCTGCTCGTCGCCGTCTGCGCCGCCGTGATCGCGATCGTCATCGCGACCCCGATGGCGTACGTCATGGCGCGCCACCGCAGCCCGCTGTCGCGGGCGGCGACCGGCTGGGTGGTGATCAGCCAGGCGTTCCCGTTCGTCCTGCTGATCATCCCGCTGTTCCTGGTCCTCAAGAACCTCCATCTGATCAACTCGCTGCCCGGCCTGATCCTGGTGTATGTGGTGTGGGCGCTGCCCTTCGCGCTGTGGATGCTGGTCGGCTATGTCCGGGCCGTACCAGAGGAGTTGGAGGAGGCCGCGGCGGTCGACGGCGCGGGACGGCTGCGCATCCTGGTCTCCGTCACGGCGCCGCTGCTCGCGCCCGGCCTCGTGGCGACGGGCCTGTTCGCGTTCATCACCGCGTGGAACGAGTTCTTCTTCGCGCTGGTGCTGATGAAGACCCCCGAGAGGCAGACGCTGCCGGTGATCCTCACCCACTTCCTGGGCGCGGAGGGCGCCGCCGACCTGGGCCCGCTGGCGGCCGGGGCGTTCCTGGCGACCCTGCCCTCCCTGCTGATCTTCGCCGTGATCCAGAAACGCATCACGGGCGGCATGCTGGCGGGGGCGGTGAAGTGATGCGCGGCGCGCGCCGGTCGGCGGCCGTGTTCGCCGCCGTGACGGCCCTGCTGCTCGCGGGCTGCTCCGGCGGCCCGGGGACGACGGACCACGGCCGCGTCACCCTCGAATTCCAGTCCCTGGCCTGGCAGAAGGAGTCCGTCGACGCCAATCGGCAGCTCGTCGCGGAGTGGAACCGCGAGCATCCCGACATCCAGGTCAGATACGTCCAGGGCAGCTGGGACAGCGTCCACGACCAGCTGCTGACGGCGTTCGAGGGCGGCGAGGCGCCCGACATCATCCACGACGCCTCCGACGACCTGGCCGACTTCGCCTACGGCGGGTACCTCGCCGACCTGAGCGACGATCTTCCCGCCCGCCTGAAGTCCGACATCCCGCGGCGGAGCTGGCGGACCACGACCTTCGGCGACGGGATCTACGGGGTCCCCTTCCTCCAGGAGCCGCGCGTGCTCATCGCCAACGCGACCTGGCTGAAGAAGGCGGGGGTGCGCATCCCGACGGCGGACGACCCGTGGACCTGGGACGAGTTCCGGCAGATCACCGAGGAGCTGAGCGGGGACGGGAAGTACGGCGTCGCGTGGCCGCTCAAGGAGCCGGTGTCGGCGACCCTCAACCTCTCCCTGTCCAGCGGCGGCACGATGTTCCACCGCGGTGCGGACGGCAAGGTGACGGTCCGGTTCGAAGCGGCGGACGAGGTGATGCCGCGCACCGTGCACGACCAGGTGGCCACCGATCGCAGCGCCTCCGCCACCACCCTCGGCATGGGCGGCTCCGACACCCTGCCCGGCTTCTTCGCGGGCAAGTACGCGATGGTGCCGCTCGGCTTCTCCTACCGGCAGCAGATCGTGCAGCAGGCCCCGAAGGGCTTCGACTGGCAGGTGCTGCCCGCGCCCGCCGGCGCCGACGGCCTCGCCCAGGGCGTCAGCCCGCAGACGCTCTCCGTGTCCGAGGACAGCCCGTACAAGAAGGAGGCGGCCCGGTTCATCGACTTCCTCCTCCAGCCGCGCAACATGGTGCGGCTCGCCCTCGGCGACTGGATGCTGCCGACCGGCACCGAGGCCCTGAAGGACCCCGCGCTGCACACGCCGAAGAACGACTGGGCGGCCGGCACCGCCCTCGCAGCCGACCTCCGCCCGGCCCCCGCGCAGACCGTGCGCGGCTACCCGGAGTGGAAGGACAAGGTCGCCACCCCCGCGCTCCAGGAGTACTACAGCGGGGCGATCGGCCTCGACGAGCTGCGCGCACGCCTGGTCGACGACGGAAATCTGGTGCTGGCGCGCTACCAGCGGTGAGGGCGCGGACGGCCGCGTCTCGGCGGCGGGAGACGTGCGCGTAAAGAGTTGTACGAGACGTCTCGTCTCGTTTACGGTGGACGCATGACGCACCCGGAACACACCCAGGACAGCAAGCGCGCCCACATCGCCATGTTCTCCATCGCCGCCCACGGGCACGTGAACCCGAGCCTGGAGGTGATCCGGGAGCTCGTGGCCCGTGGGCACCGCGTGACGTACGCGATCCCGCACCTCTTCGCGGACAAGGTGGCCGGGACCGGCGCGGAGCCGGTCCCGTACCGCACCACGCTGCCCGGCCCCGACGACGACCCGGCGGCATGGGGGACCACCCTGCTGGACAACGTGGAGCCGTTCCTGAACGACGCGATCCAGGTCCTGCCGCAGGTCATCGAGGCGTACGAGGGTGAGGGCGGGGCCGGCGTGCCCGACCTGGTGATCCACGACATCACCTCGTACCCGGCGATCGTGCTCGCCCGCCGCTGGGGCGTCCCCGCGGTCTCCCTCTCGCCGAACCTCGTGGCCTGGGACGGCTATGAGGAGGAGGTCGCCGAGCCGATGTGGGCGGGGCCCAGGAGCACCGAGCGCGGCAGGGCGTACTACGCGAAGTTCACCGGCTGGCTGCGGGAGAACGGGATCGCGGACCACCCCGACCCGTTCGTCGGGCGCCCGCCGCGCTCCCTCGTGCTCATCCCCAGGGCGCTGCAGCCGAACGCCGACCGGGTCGACACCTCGCGGTACAGCTTCGTCGGCGCCTGCCAGGGCGACCGGTCCGCGGAGGGCGACTGGCGGCGGCCGGACGACGCCGAGCGGGTGCTGCTCGTGTCGCTCGGATCGTCGTTCACCCGGCAGCCCGATTTCTACCGCGCGTGCGTCGAGGCATTCGGCGATCTGCCGGGCTGGCACGTCGTGCTCCAGATCGGCAGGCATGTCACCGCCGACGACCTCGGGGCGGTTCCGCGGAATGTCGAGGTGCGGAACTGGGTGCCGCAGATGGCGGTCCTGAAGCAGGCCGACGCCTTCATCACGCACGCCGGCGCGGGCGGCAGTCAGGAAGGGCTCGCCACCGCCACCCCGATGGTCTGCGTACCCCAGGCCGTCGACCAGTTCGGGAACGCCGACGTGCTCCAGGCGCTCGGGGTCGCCCGGCACGTCCCGAAGGAGGAGGCCACGGCGGCCACCCTGCGCGAAGCCGTCCTCGCGCTCGCCGACGATCCGGAGGTGGCCCGTCGCCTCGCCGTGATCCGAAAGGAGATGGCCGACGAGGGCGGTACTCCGCGCGCCGCCGACCTCATCGAGGCGGAGCTGCCCCGCTAGCGGCCGCGGGGGACGACGGGAAACGGAGCCGATCGGTTCCGTTCTCCCGTGAAAAAGATGTGACCATGCGATAACGGGCGGGGGTATGCCGTAACGCTCGTATAACGCCAGGTGGGAGCGACCCTTACCCCTTCTCAAAGGTTGTACTCGGGCCGTCTTGAACTTGGTGGGAACCGATTCTTACTGTGAGGTGAACCTGCTCTGAATTATCGAAAGTTGGCGCCCCCATGCCCCGTGACATACCACCGCTCTCCGACGTTCGTCGGCTCACGCAGAAGAAGCGTGACGCGTGGTGGACCGTGCTGCTCGTCGACCCGGTCGCGACGCCGCTCGTGCGGCTCACTGCCCGGTGGACACGCATCACGCCGAACCAGATCACCTGGGGGGCTCTCGTCCTGGGCCTCGGCGCGGCCGGCTGCTTCGCCATGGGGGACTGGCGCTGGCTGATCGCCGGTGCCGTCATCTACCACGTGAGCTTCATCCTCGACTGCATGGACGGCAAGGTCGCCCGGCTCACCGGACAGGGCTCCGTGTTCGGCGCCTGGCTCGACTACATCTTCGACCGGGTCCGCGTCATGGCCTGTGCCGTGGCCCTGATGGGCGGCCAGTACCACCGCACCGGTGACATCTGGTACGTGTGGCTCGCGGTGGTCGTCGTCTTCCTCGACGGACTGCGCTACCTCAACGCGCTGGAGATCTTCAAGACCCGGCACACCATGCGCAAGAAGATCAAGGCCCAGGTGCGGGCCGCCCGCCGCGCCCAGAACGAGCAGAGCCTCGCCTTCATGGAGGACCTGCTGCGGGCCAACCCGTCCGCCGACATCGAGCAGGACCTGAGCGGTGCGGCCGCCGACGCCGAGACGGGCGTCGACGAGGACGGCGACGTGGTGGAGGCGCGGCGCGAGGCCGAGGAGCCCGAGGCGCAGGAGACGCCGGCCCCGGAGTCCAAGCGCCAGGTCGTCGACCTGCACCAGGAGTTCCGCAGCCGCTTCCCGGCCTATCTGCGGCTGCGCTCCTTCCTGCTGCGTCACCGGATCCGCACCCACCTGATCAGCGGCATCGAGTTCCAGATGGCCGTCTTCATCGTCGGCCCGCTGCTCGACCAGGTGATCGGCGCCACGGTGGTGGCCGGTGCGCTGCTGCTCGTCTTCGAGCTCGCCATCATCTACAAGCTGCTGCTGTCCACGCGCGACTTCGGCCGCACGCTCGAGACCTTCGAGCAGGAGGCCCAGCGGCAGGAAGCCCTGAGGGAGCAGGAAGGCGTGCCCACCCCCGCGTGACGCGGCGGGCGGGCACACCGTCCCGGGACGGGGCGGGGGCGGCGGTCGTCAGACGCGCAGCTCCTCGCCCCCCTTGGCGGCCGCCGTCGGCGCCGGGGCGGGCGCGGGCGGCTCGTCGTGCGTCAGGTCCGGCATCCGGTGCAGCCACCGCGGCAGGTACCAGTTGCGGTCGCCGAGCAGCGCCATCACGGCCGGGAGCAGCACTCCGCGGATGACGGTCGCGTCGATCAGGACGGCCGCCGCGAGACCCACGCCCATCTGCTTCATCGACTGCATGGACAGCGTGCCGAAGATCGAGAAGACGGCGACCATGATGACGGCGGCGCTGGTGACCACGCCCGCGGTCGTCACGACACCGTGCCGGATCGCGTCGGTGTTGCCGCGTCCCTGAAGCCGTGCCTCCCGGATCCTCGACACCACGAACACGTGGTAGTCCATCGACAGGCCGAACAGGATCACGAACAGGAACAGCGGCAGCCAGGAGATGATCGCGCCGACCCCCTCCGCGCCGACGAGGGACGCGCCCCAGCCGTGCTGGAAGACGGCGACGAGGATCCCGTAGGCGGCGCCCACGCTCAGCAGGTTGAGCGCGATCGAGGTGATCGCGACGGTCAGCGAGCGGAACGACAGCAGCATCAGCAGGAACGCGAAGGCGACCACGAAGGCGAAGACCGGGACGACCGAACCGACGATCTGGTCGTTGAAGTCCTTCGACCCGGCGACTTGGCCCGTGATCGGCGCCTCGACACCGTCGACCTCGCCCAGTGTGGCCGGCCGCACCTCGTCCCGCAGCAGCGCGAGGCTCTTCTCCGCCCTTCCCTGGTCGGAGCCGCCGACCAGCGGTACCTGGACGAGCGCGACGTTCTGCGCCCCGTGCACCGTCACCTCGACCGGGCCGCGTGAGGCACCCGAACTCACGGCCCGCGCACGGAAGTCGGCGATCGCCGAGCGCACCTCCGGCGCGTTGATGTCATCGGCCCCGATGACCACCTGGGCCGGTTCGGAGCCGCCCGGGAACGCCTCGTTGACCCGGTCGTACGTCGCCACGATCGGCAGCGAGTCCCCGAACTCCTGGTCGAGGGTGAGGTTCTGCGTCTTCATCCCGAGGGCCGGAGCGGCGATCGCGAGCAGCGCGCAGACCGCGACGGCCACCGAGGCGGCGGGCCGCTTCAGCACGACCCCCAGGACGCCGGTCCAGAACCTGCTGCCGCTCTCACCCGTGCCTGCGCCGCGCCGCTTGTCCGGGTGCAGGAAGGGGATGCGGCCCTTCTCGACGCGCTCGCCGAGCAGGGAGAGCAGCGCGGGCAGCACGGTCACCGAGCCGACCATCGCGACCGCGACCACCATCAGCGAGGCGAGTCCCATCGCCTGGAACTCGGCGATGCCGGTGAACAGCATGCCCGCCATCGCCACGCACACCGTGACGCCGGAGACGATGATGGCCCGCCCGCTGGTGGCCGCCGCGATCCGCAGCGCGGTCCCCGCGTCGTGGCCCTTCATCCGCTCCTCGCGTTCGCGGCGCAGATAGAACAGGCAGTAGTCGACGCCGACCGCCAGCCCCACGAGCAGCATCACCGAGTTGGCGGTGTCGCTCATCGGCTGGAGATGGCTGACGATCGCCATCAGGCCCATCGTCGCCACGATCGCGGTGACCGCGAGCGCCACCGGCAGCAGCGCCGCGACGAGCGCGCCGAACGCGATCAGCAGGATGCCGAGCGCCACCGGCACGGCCGAGTACTCGGCCCGCTGGAAGTCGTCGCCGAAGGCGTCGTCGAAGGTCTTGTTCATGCTCGCCGCGCCGATCTCCTCGATCCGCAGCGAGCCGTGGTCGTCCGCGACGCCCGCGACGGCCTTCTGGACCGGCTCGACCCGGTCCGAGGCCGTCTCGGGGTCGCCCCGCATGTCGAACTGGACGAGCGCGGTGCGGCCGTCCTTCGAGATCGTCTGCGCCTGGGCCGCGTAGGGCGAGCGGACGTTCGTGACCGCGCCCGTGCCCTCGACGGCCTTGACGACGTCCGCGACCGCCCGCTTGAACTCCGGTGCCGTGGCGCGCAGTCGGCCGTCCTTGGCCTGGACGAGCACCGTCTCGCCGGCGGGCTCGTCGATGCCGGCCCGTTCGATGATCTGCTCGGCCCGGCCGGTCTCGCCGCCCAGCTGGTCGCTCTCCTTGACGTCGGCGCGGCCCACCGCGTTCCCGATGCCCATCGTCAGGACGACGAACAGCACCCAGATTCCCACCGCCGCCCATCGATGACGGGCGCTCCACCCGCCGGCCCGGGCCGCGACTCCGCGCACCCGGCCGTCCTGCCGTTCCCCGTTCCTCGCCATGAGGTCACCTCCGGATTCGAAGGTATGGGCGGAGTAAGCGCGCTTCGTCGTGCTGTCCGGTGAGGTGCGGGGGGCGCGGGTCGGAGCAGAGGATGACGAACGCCCCTTACATCTATCGGGGTTGATCTGTCCGTTTTGTTATTACAGAACCTTGTTGAACAAGTCACAGGTGTATGTAGGTCTTGATCTGGTCGCGTCAATCGGTCAGGGTTTCGTCTCAACCCCCGGAGATCTTCCGGAGATTGCCGGAGGTTGCACGAAATTGCGCGCCCCCACGCGCGTAGATGCCACACAACCCCCCACACACCACGAGGAGTTCACTCTTCATGGCACTTCACAAGCGTGCACGTTCGATGAAGCTCACGGCCGCGATAGCCACGGCGGCCACCGCCGTCGGCGTCACGGTCCTCACCGGCGGCCTCGCGGACGCCGCCCCCGCCGAAGGCACGGTCTACGGGCTGGGCGCCAAGGGCGCCGTCAGCGGCAGCTATGTCGTCCTGCTCGACCAGAAGGCGAACGCCGGCGCCAAGAAGGACCTGGCCAAGGAGTACGGCGGCACCTTCCGCCGCAACTACGACTCGGCCGTCAACGGCTTCTCGGTGAACGGTCTCTCGCAGACCGAGGCCAAGCGGCTCGCCGCCGACAAATCGGTCTCCAAGGTCGTCCAGAACAAGAAGTTCCACATCGACGCCACCCAGGACAACCCGCCGTCGTGGGGCCTGGACCGCATCGACCAGGCGGAGACCGCGGGCGACGGCAAGTACACCTACCCCGACACCGCCGGTGAGGGCGTCACCGCGTACGTCATCGACACCGGCGTCCGCATCAGCCACAAGGACTTCGGCGGCCGCGCCTCCTCCGGCTTCGACGCCGTCGACAACGACGACAGCGCCGACGACGGCAACGGGCACGGCACGCACGTCGCCGGCACCATCGCCGGTGACGCGCACGGCGTCGCCAAGAAGGCGAAGATCGTCGCCGTCCGCGTCCTCGACGACCAGGGCTCCGGCACCACCGAGCAGGTCGTCGCGGGCATCGACTGGGTCACCGAGCACCACTCGGGCCCGTCCGTCGCCAACATGTCGCTCGGCGGCGGCGTGGACGAGGCGCTCGACGCCGCGGTGAAGAAGTCGATCGACTCCGGCGTCACCTACGCGGTCGCGGCCGGCAACGAGTCGGCGGACGCGTCCACCAGCTCCCCGGCCCGCGTCCCCGAGGCCATCACCGTCGCCTCCTCCACCAAGGACGACGAGCAGTCCGACTTCTCCAACTACGGCGAGGGCGTCGACATCTACGCCCCCGGCTCGGACATCACCTCCGACTGGAACACCGGCGACGACGCCACCAACACCATCTCCGGTACGTCGATGGCGACCCCGCACGTCGTGGGCGCCGCCGCCGTCTACCTCGGCGGGCACCCGGACGCGGCCCCCGCCGACGTCGCCACGGCGCTGACCGGCGGAGCCACCGCCGACGCCATCACGAACGCCACCGAGGGCACCCCGAACAAGCTCCTGAAGATCGTGGAGTAGTACCTCCGGGTTCCCACGGACCGGCGGCCGTCGTGCCCACCCCCACGGGGCGCGACGGCCGCCTTATCGTGTCCCCATGGCGATCACCCGGTACGCGGCGCTGCTGCGCGGCATCAATGTGGGCGGCAACAAGAAGGTCCCGATGGCCCGACTGAGGCCCGTCGTCGAGGGATTGGGCCTCCACGACGTGACGACGTATCTGCAGAGCGGCAATGTGACGTTCGCGGCCGAGGACGGTGACGAGGACTCCCTCGCAGCTGCGATCGGGCAGGGGATCGCCGACACGTTCGGCTTCCCCGTCGACGTCCTCGTCCGCGACCACGCCTACCTGGCGGCGGTCAGGGACGCCTGCCCGTTCCCGGCCGCCGAGCTGGAGGGCAGGCAACTGCACGTCACCTACCTGTCGCAGGCGCCGGACCCCGACCGGTACACCGGGATCGACCTGCCCGCCTACGCGCCCGAGGACTTCCGGCTCGGCGACCGCGCCCTCTATCTCTACGCGCCCGACGGGCTCGGCCGGTCCAAACTGGGCGAGCAGCTGGCCCGGCCCGCCGTGCACAAGGGGCTGATCGCGACCAGCCGGAACTGGAACACCGTCGTCAAGCTGGTGGAGCTCACGCGCCCGGCGTCGTGAGCGCGTCGAGCCGGTCCATGTCCTCGGCGGTGAGCCGGAGTTCGTCGGCCGCGACGTTCTCCTCCAGATGCGCCACGGACCCGGTGCCCGGCGTCGGGCACAGCACGGGGGAGTGGTGCAGCAGCCAGGCGAGCGCGACCTGCGGCGGCGTCGCGCCGTGCGCCGCCGCGATGTCCGTCAGCTCCTGATGGCCCGTCAGCGAGCCGTTGCCCAGCGGGAACCAGGGCAGGAACGCGATGCCCCGCGCCTCGCACAGCGTCAGCAGCGGCTCCGAGACGCGGTCCAGGACGTTGTAGCGGTTCTGGACCGAGACGATCGGCACGATGTCCAGGTCCAGGACCTCCTGGAGCCGCTCGGCCGTCACGGAGTCAAGGCCCACGTGCCGGATCTTCCCCTCGTCCCGCAGCTCGCGCAGCACGCCCAGCTGGTCGGCGAGCGGCACCTCCGGGTCGATGCGGTGCAGCTGGTACAGGTCGATCCGCTCCAGCCGCAGCCGCCGCAGGCTCGCCTCGCAGGTCTCGCGCAGCCAGGCGGGGCGACCGTCGACGTGCCAGGCCTCCGCCGAGGTGCGCACACAGCCGCCCTTGGTGGCGATCACCAGATCGTCGGCGTACGGGTGCAGCGCGGCGGCGACCCGCTCCTCCGCGATGCCCGGACCGTAGTTGTCGGCGGTGTCGATCAGCGTCACGCCCAGCTCCACGGCGCGCCGCAGCACGGCCGTCGCGTCGGCATCGGTTCCGCGCGGACCCCAGACGCCGGGCCCCGTCAGCTGCACGGTGCCGTAGCCGAGACGGCGTACGGGCAGGTCGGAGCCGATGGCGAAGGTCGTCTGCGGGGCCGTGTGCGTCATGGGGCGACGGTAACCGATGGCCTGTGCATCTGGTTCGGGAGGACCGGTCTGTGCCAGGGTCGACGCCATGCGCTATCTCATCATCGGGGCAGGAGCGGTCGGCGGCGCCATCGGTGCCCGGCTCGCCGGGGCCGGTCAGGACGTCGTCCTGGTGGCGCGCGGCAGGCAGTACGAGGCGCTGCGCGAGCGGGGACTCAGGTTCGAGGCGCCGGACGGGGTGCGCGTGCACCGGCTGCCCGTGGCCGACGGGCCGGAAGCGGTCGGCACCCTGCGCGCCGACGACGTCCTCGTGCTCTGCGTGAAGACCCAGGACAGCGCCGCCGCGCTGGCCGCCTGGGGCGCGGCCCCCGTCGAGGGCGGCGGCACCGCGGCCGGCCGGCTGCCGCTGGTGTGCGCCCAGAACGGCGTGGAGAGCGAGCGGCTCGCCCTGCGCACCTTCCAGCGCGTGTACGCGATGTGCGTCTGGCTGCCCGCCACCTTCGTCGAGCCGGGGGTGGTGCGCGCCGCGGGCGCCCCGCTCACCGGCATCCTGCACCTGGGCCGCTACCCGGCGGGCAGCGACGCCACGGTGCGGGAGATCGCCGCGGACCTCGAGCGGGGTCCGCTCGCCGCGCCCGTCGTCGACGACGTGATGCGCTGGAAGTACGCCAAGCTCTTGGCCAACCTCGCCAACGCCGTCGAGGCGGTCTCCGGGGTCCTCACCGACGAGGAGGGCATCGCCCTGTTCCGCCGGGCCCGCGCCGAGGGCGAGGCCGTGCTCGACGCCGCCGGGATCGCGTACACCGGCCCGGAGGAGGAGAAGAAGGAGCGCGCCGACCGCATCCGCTTCGAGCCCTTCGACGGAGCACCGCGCGGCGGCGGCTCCACCTGGCAGTCCCTGGAGCGGGGCGCGGGCAGCGTCGAGGTGGACTACCTCAACGGCGAGATCGGCCTCCTCGGACGGCTGCACGGAGTACCGACCCCGGTCAACGACGTCCTCCAGGAACACGCCAACGAAGCCGCCGGACAGGGCCGCCCGGCCGGCGCGACCCCGATCGCCGACCTGGTGGCGGCGGTCGACGCCCGGATCCGGGTTCCCTAGGGCCTGTCGCGTTTGTTCAAGAGCGGCAGGGTCCCCCGCTCGTACCGTCGACGGCATGGAAGAACGCAGGGACACCATCCATCCGTACCTGATCGAATGCGTCGCCGAGGCGGCCCGCGTCGCCGCGGGCGTCGAGCCCGACCGGCTCGACGCGGCCTCCGGCTGCGGCGACTGGGACGTGCGCACCCTCGTGAACCACTGGGTCGCCTACACCGGCGACGGCATGGAGCACCGGGCGCACCGCGCACCCCTGCCCGAGGAGCTGGCGGCACGCGACTTCACCGCCGAGAGCGACTGGGCCGACCGGTACGCGAAGCAGCTCGACCGCGCCCTCGCCGCCTGGTCCGATCCGGCCGTCTGGGAGGGCGAGGTGGACCTCGGGTTCGCCTCGCAGCCCGCGCCGGAGGTCGCCGCCCTGCTGTGGGCCGAACTCGTCCTGCACGGCTGGGACGTGGCCCGCGCCACCGGCCAGGAGTTCCGCGTCTCCGACGGCGCCGCCGCGCTGCTCCTGCACGTCGTCGACAAGAACGCCGTCCTCTACCGGCAGTACGAGGGCTTCGCCGACCCCGTACCGCTGCCGGACGACGCCCCCGTGTACGCGCGGGCCCTCGCGCTCAGCGGGCGCGACCCCCGGCCCTGACGAATGGCCCACCCGGACGGGGCAGGAATGGACCACGGGCCGGGGCCACCCGGCGGCTAGCTTCGGGGCATGACCACTGACCCGGCCTCCGGATCCGCCACCCGCGTCGACTTCTGGTTCGACCCCGCCTGCCCCTTCGCCTGGATCACGTCCCGCTGGATCCTGGAGGTCGAGCGCAGCCGTCCGCTCGACCTCCGGTTCCACGTCATGAGCCTGTACCTGCACAACGCCGGCAACGAACTCCCCGACTGGTACCGGGATCTCGTCGACCGGTCGATCGGCCCGGTGCGGGTCGCCGCGGTCGCCGCCCGGCAGCACGGGGACGGCATCCTCCGCGACTTCTACACGGCGCTCGGCACCCGCATCCACCAGCACAAGCAGGACGACTTCGACACCGTGACGGCCGAGGCCCTCGCCGAGCTCGGGCTGCCCGCCGAACTCGCCGCCGCCGCGCACGACCCGGCCCACGACGACCTGGTGCGGCGCAGCCACGACGCGGGCCGCGAACCCTCATCGGAGTCCTACGTCGGCACGCCCACGATCCACGTCGACGGCACCGTGTGGTTCGGGCCCGTCCTGCGGGCGATTCCGCGCGGGGAGCGGGCCGCGCAACTCTTCGACAGTTTCCGGGTCCTGGCCGGCGAGCCCGACTTCTTCGAGCTCAAGCGCACCCGCACCGGCGGCCTCGACGCCGGCTGACCCGGCCGGTCACTCACCCCGCCACTCCGCGTCCCGCCGAGCCCACCGCACGGCGGGACCCACCGCCAGACCGGCCGCCACGAACAGCGCCCCGAGCACCACCCAGCCCGCCGCGCCGTGCCGGATCGCGGTCACGGTCACCAGCGCGGGCGCCGCCATGGTCGCCGCGGCCTGCCCGGAGTTGAACACGCCCTGGTAGACGCCCTGCGCACGGGAGTCGGCGAGCCCGTACCCGACGGTCCAGCCGCCCGCCGCCGACAGCACCTCGGCGAACACCTGCACCACCGCGCCCACGACGAGCACGGCCAGCGCCCCGAGCGGGGAGAGCCCGGCCGTCACCGCGAACACCGCGCACGACAGCGCGAGCAGCAGGCCCCCGCGGCGCATCGCCCGCACCGCGCCCGGCAGATCCTCGACGCCGCGGGTCGCGCGCACCTGCAACAGCGCCACCAGCACACAGTTGAGGACCATCACCAGCGCCGCCGACCAGCGCGGCGCCTCGGTGTGCTCCGCGATCCACAGCGGCAGCCCCACCTCCAACAGGCTGTACTGCAGGGCCAGTACGGCATTGAGGAAGGTCACCGCGAGGAACGGCAGATCGCGCACCGCCCGCCAGCGGTCGCCCGCCGGGACGTCGTCCGCGACCCGGCGCCCGCCCCCGCCGGGCAGCCGCAGCACCAGCAGCGCCGAGGTCACGAACATCGCCGCGTCCAGCAGGATCAGCACCGTGTACCCGGCCCGGCTGTCGACCTGGAGCGCCAGGGCGCCGAAGACACCGCCCACGCCCATCCCTACGTTCGTCACCATCCGCAGATGCGCGCGGCCCTCCACCCGTGATCCGGCGGTGAGCACATCGGCGTAGAGCGCGTTGCGCACGCCCATGCTGGCCTGGCACAGCGCCGCGTAGGCGATCGCCGTGACGAGGAACGCCGGGTAGGACCCGATCACCGTGTACGCGGCGAGCGCTCCGCCGCAGCCGATCCACAGCGCGGTCAGCATCGTGCGGCGCCCCCACACGTCGGAGGCCCGGCCGGCCGGAGCCCCCGCCGCGATCCCGAACAGCCCGGCCACGGTGAGCCCGACCCCCACCGACGTGGCGCTCAGGCCGATGACCCGCGTGAAGTACAGGACGCTGACGGGGAAGAAGAGGCCGCGCCCGAAGGCGTTGAGCAGCGTGAGGACGGAGAGGTGGCGCAGCAGGGTGTCGGCGGGCAGCAGCCCGCCGAACCGGGTGGCGGACGGGGCGGCCCCGGTGGGACGCGCCGCAGGCGGTGACGTGGTCATGCCCCCAGCGAAACGGGGTTCCGCGCGCCGCGACATTTCTTTAGCGTGGGACTAAAAGAACAGCACTGCACGGCACGGCACGGAACGACAAGGGGACCGCCGCGGGTGATCGAGTTCCGCTTCGTCATGGGCGACCTGGCCCGCACGTCCTTCGCCTACTCGCCGCTCCAGGAAGCCGTCTACTCGCTGCGCGCCTGGCGCGAACCCGCGCGCTACCCGCACCAGCGGCCCTGGCTGCGCCGCCTCGGCCCCGCCTTCCGCCGCCAGGACACCGAACTCCTCGGCGCGCTGATCGCACCCCACCTGTGGATCCCGGACTTCCTCACCCCGCGCCCGGACCGGCCGCGTCCCGCGTTCGCCGTGCAGATCGCCGCGCTGCGCCGGGTGCCGCCGCGGCTCCTCGCCCCCGAGTTCACGGCCGCGTACGACACGACGGCCGACCGGCTGCCGGAGGTGGTGCGCACCGGGCTCGCCGACCCGGCCGCCTTCCGGCACCGCATCGCCGACGCGCTGGAGTCCTACTGGCACGACTGCCTCGCCGCCGACTGGTGGCCGCGCGCGCAGTCCGTCCTGGAGGCCGATCTCACCCATCGCGGCAAGGTGCTCGCGGAGGAGGGGGTGTCCGGACTCTTCACCGGCCTCGACCCGCGCCTGTCGTGGGACGGCGAAGTGCTGACCCTCGTCCAGACCAACAGCCACGGCTACCTCCCGTGGCCCGCGGCCGACATCCCCATCGGCGGGCGCGGTCTCGTCCTCGTGCCCACGCTGTTCGCGCACGGCGCCCACACGATGATCGACCCCGGCCTCCCGCCCCTGCTCAGCTATCCGGCGCGCGGCCGCGCCACGATCTCCGAGACCGCGCCACCCGCCTCGGGCGAGGCCCTGACCCGGCTGCTCGGCGCGGCCCGCGCCCGCCTCCTCCGCCTGCTCACGGAACCCGCCTCCACGACCGAGCTCGCCCACCGCCTCGCCGTCACGCCCGGCGCCGTCAGCCAGCACCTGTCGATCCTCTACGACGCCGGGCTGCTGACCCGGACCCGCAGCGGACGCAGCGTGCGGTACGGGCGCAGCGAACTGGGGGAGCGGCTGTGCGGCTCCGACGAACCGGAATCCGGCTGACCACCTCTCACGAAGCCCCAGCTCAGGTGGTGTTGTCAGACCCGGCCGTTACCTTCGGGACCATGAACGCCGCACCCCCGGCCCCCTGGCCCACCAGCGAACCGGCGCCGCCGTTGCGCCGACTGCGGGCCGCGCTGTCCGGACCCAGCTCGGCGCGCTGCTGCCCCTGGTCCACCGGGTGGTCGCCGACGAAGAGGCACCCGACGACCGGCGCCGACTCGCCCGCTGGATCCAGCACGACGGGGTGAGGAGCGGGCCGGCTCAGGCGCCGACGGCCAGCAGCTCGCGTCCGGTCGCGGCCGCGTCGTCGTAGCGGCGCAGCAGCACCCGCGCCACCTCCGGCGCGGCACCGAGCACCCCGCCCAGGACGTCCGCGCCGACGGCGCCCGCCGCGATCCGGTCGGGGAGCCGGCCGGGGGCCAGGACGTAGGGCGCCACGGCGACGCGCTCGCAGCCCAGGTCCCGCAGTGCGCGCACGGCGTCCTCCGTGCGCGGCAGAGATGCGGAGGCGAAAGCAGGCCGCACGGCGCACCAACCGGTGTGCCGCCACTCCCGCGCGATTTCTGCGATCACTGCGATCGCCTCCGGGTCACTGGAGCCCGCCGAGGCCAGGACGACCCCGGTCGTGGGCTTGTCGGCCGGGTCGAGCCCGGCCTCGTACAGCCGGCGTTCCAGGGCCGACACCAGCAGCGGTGACGGACCGAGGACGTCGGCCTGGCGGACGCGCAGGCCCCGCGGGGCCTCCCGCAGTACCGCGGGGATGTCGGCCTTCGCGTGGAAGGCACGGGTGAGCAGCAGCGGGAGGGCGATCACGTCGCGGACGCCCTCCGCCGCCAGGGACTCCAACACCCCCGGAACAGAGGGGATGTTGAAGTCCAGGAACGCCGTCTCCACCCGTACCCCCGGGCGCTGCGCCCGCACCTCGCGCACGAGGGCGTGCACGGTCGCGGCGTGCCGCGGGTCGCGGCTGCCGTGGGCGATGACCAGCAGGACGGGGGCGGGGGCGGAGTAGTGCATGACAGGCTGCTCAGTTCTTGACGAGGAGACCGCGGCCGCGCAGCACGCGCCGCTCCAGCGGGCTGAAGATCAGCAGGTCGATGACGATGCCGACGATCAGGATGAGGAAGATGGCGAGGAACACCATCGGCATGGACGAGGCGTTGCGGCCGTTCTCCAGGAGCTGGCCGAGGCCCACCCCGAGGTCGGGCGAGGACGCGATGATCTCCGCCGCCATCAGCGAGCGCCACGAGAACGCCCAGCCCTGCTTGAGACCGGCCAGATAGCCGGGCAGCGCCGCCGGGAGCACGATGTGCCACAGGCCGCGCACGCCGGTCGCGCCGAGGGTGCGGCCCGCCCGCAGGAACAGCGGGGGCACCTGGTCGACGCCGGAGACCAGGCCGTTCGCGATCGAGGGGACCGCGCCCAGCAGGATCACCGCGTACATCATCGAGTTGTCCAGGCCGAGCCAGAGCACCGCGGGCGGCACCCAGGCCACCGACGGCAGCGACTGCAGCCCGGACAGGATCGGGCCGATCGCCGCGCGGACGAACTTGACCCGGGCCACCAGCAGGCCCAGCGGGGTGCCGATGGCGAGCGCGAAGAGGAAGCCGAGCAGACCGCGGGACACGCTCGTCCAGATGTAGCCCAGCAACTCGCCCTTCAGCCAGGCGTTTTGGACCTCGGCCCAGACGTCCGACGGTGCGGGCAGCTTCGTCGGATCGTCGACGATCTTGAAGGAGATCAGTGCCTGCCAGACCACCAGGACCACGACGACCGCGGTCAGCGGCGGCAGGATCTTCTCGCGGAACGTCTTCGAGAACGGCGTGCGCCCCGACTGCACCGTCTCCAGTGCGTCCAGGCCCGCTTCGAGTCCGGCGAGGTCGTCCGCGCGTACGGTGTCGGCCGGTGCGTTCGTCTCGTCGTTCTTGTCGACGACGGCCGTCGGTTCAGTCCTTGCCATGGCGGCGGATCTCCCCCCGGAGCTGTTCGGTGATCTCGACGGAGAGCTCCGCCACGGCCGTGTCCTCGATGCGGCGCGGCTGCTCGATGTCCACGGTCCACTCGTGGGCGATCCGGCCCGGCCGGGACGACAGCAGCACGACGCGCTGGGCGAGCCGTACCGCCTCGCGCACGTTGTGGGTGACGAACAGGACGGAGACGTTCGTCTCCGCCCAGATCCGGGTCAGCTCGCCGTGCAGGACGTCGCGGGTGATGGCGTCGAGCGCGGCGAACGGCTCGTCCATCAGCAGCAGCCGGGCGTCCTGGGCCAGCGCCCGGGCCAGCGCGACGCGCTGGCGCATACCGCCGGACAGCTCGTGGACGCGCTTGCCGTACGCGTCCTGGAGCCGTACCAGCGTGAGCAGTTCCTCCGCGCGGGTGCGCCGCTCGGACTTCGCCACGCCCCGCAGTTTCAGGGCGAGTTCGATGTTCTTGCCCGCGGTCAGCCACGGGAACAGGGCGTGCTCCTGGAACATCAGGGCGGGCCGCCCGTCCGTCGTGATGGAGCCGGCCGACGGGGCGTCGAGCCCCGCGACCAGGTTGAGCAGGGTCGACTTGCCGCAGCCCGAGGCCCCCAGGAGGGTGACGAACTCGCCCGGAGCGACATCGAGGCTGATGTCGTCCAGGACGAGCTGCGGCCCGGCCGGTGTGCCGAAGGACTTCGATACGTGCTCGATACGGGCCGCCGTGCCGCCCGTGCCGACGGCGGAGCCGGCCGCCGTCGTGGCGAGGGTGGTCGCCATGGTCGTCACCTCCTGGGAACTCGGTGGGCAGGACGGTTACTTGACGCCGAGACCGGCGTCGTCGACCGCGGTGCCGCCCTCGGCCTTGAGGATCTTGTTCAGCGGCGCCAGGTCATAGATGCCGTCGAGGTCCGGCTTCTCCAGGAGACCGGCCTTGACCGCGTGGGCCGCCTCGGTGTCGAGGGTCGAGGCCAGCGGGTCGTCCGTGAACTCGATGGACTTCCACGCGGGGTCGAGCACGTTCGCCGGGAGCGCCTTGCCGGAGTCGGTCTCCAGCTGCTTGTTCGCGGCGGCCTTCGCCTCGTCGGGGTTGGCGTCGATCCACTTGTTGGTCTTCACGGAGCCGCGCAGCACGGCCTCGACGACGTCCGGGTGCGCCTTGAGGAACTTCTGCGACACGATGATGTTCGTGATCACGAACTTCTTGTCGGGCCACAGGTCGGACTCGTCGAGCAGCACCTTGCCGCCCTCGGCGACCAGCTTGGACGCGGTAGGCTCCGGCACCCAGGCGCCGTCGATGGAGCCGGACTTGAAGGCGTCCGGTGTGATCTTGTTGTCCGTGCGGACGACGGAGACGTCGCCCTTGCCGGAGTTCGCGTCGACCTTCCAGCCCTTCTCGGCGATCCAGTTCAGGAACGCGACGTCCTGCGTGTTGCCGAGCTGCGGGGTGGCGATCTTCTTGCCCTTGACGTCGTCCAGGGACTTGATCTTCTTGGGGTCGACGACGAGCTTCACACCGCCGGAGGCGCTGCCGCCGATGATGCGCAGGGACTTGCCCTTCGACTTGGTGTAGCCGTTGATCGAGGGAGAGGGGCCGATCCAGCCGATGTCGATGGACCCGGCGTTCAGCGCCTCGATCTCCGAAGGGCCGGCGTTGAAGACCTGGTACGAGGCCTTCGTACCCTTCAACTCCTTCTGGAAGAAGCCCTTCTGGTTGCCCACGAGAGCCGTGCCGTGGGTCAGGTTGCCGAAGTACCCGATCTTGACGGTATCGGCGGAGAGCGCCTTGCCCTTCGCGGCGACCTTGTCCTTGGAGCTGTCGTCGGCTTCGGAGCCGTAGCTGCACGCCGTCGCGGTGAGCGCGAGGAGCGGCAGGGCGGCGACGGCGATCAGCGAGCGTCGCGCGAGGGTGGAGCGGCTGGCAGGCACGGGAGGTGTTCCTCTCGTAGGCCCGGCGGGTCACGCCTCAGGGCGTGGCCGGGAGGTCGGCAGGTCTGCGTCTTCGCAGGTAAGGGCGGTGGGGGGTGAGGGCGCGCAAGCAGTGCGCGTACGTCTTCACGCACATCGCGCGACCCCGCCCTGTCCGCTGCCGAGGGAGCCGCTGCCGATGCGGCCGCCCTCCTTGGCGAACGTGCCGTAGTAGTCGATGGTGATCATGATGATCAGAAGTCCCAACCGTCTTCGTCTTCAACGGTGTTGGTGGCCTCGGCGGTCGCGAACGACTCTCCGGCCATACCGGCGGCGAGCGTGGTGCCGTCCGCCGGGTCGATCAGCAGGAACGAACCGGTGCGCCGCGAGTCCGCGTAGGTGTCAATGGCGAGCGCCTCGGCGAGCCGCACCTTCACCCGGCCGATGTCGTTGGCGACGAGCTGCCCGGGGGAGGGGTGCTGGGAGAGGTCGTCCAGCGTGAGCCGCGACGGGATCTCCTTGACGATGGCCTTCACCGTGCGGGTGGTGTGCTTGAGCAGCACGCGCTGGCCGACGGTGAGCGGGGTGTCGGCGACATGGCAGACGGTCGCCTCGACGTCCTGCGAGGTGGCGGGCGCGTCGTGGGTCGGCACGATCAGGTCGCCGCGCGAGACGTCGATGTCGTCCTCCAGCAGGAGGGTGACCGACTGCGGGGTCCAGGCGACGTCGACCGGCGTGCCCAGCAGATCGATGCCCGCGACCTTCGAGGTGCGTCCCGAGGGCAGGACGGTCACGGACTCGCCGACGCGGAACGTACCGGCGGCGATCTGGCCCGCGTAGCCCCGGTAGTCGGGGTGCTCGGCGGTCTGCGGCCGGATCACGTACTGCACGGGCAGCCGCGCGTGGCAGCCCGTCAGATCGTGGCTGACCGGCACCGTCTCCAGGTGCTCAAGGACCGTCGGGCCGCCGTACCAGTCCATGCGGGCGGACGGGTCCACGACGTTGTCCCCGGCGAGCGCCGAGATCGGGATGGCGGTGATCTCCGGCACGCCCAGGTCACCGGCGTACGCGGTGAACTCCTCGGCGATCTTCGCGAAGACGGACTCCCGGTAGTCGACGAGGTCCATCTTGTTGACGGCGAGGACGACGTGCGGGACGCGCAGCAGGGCCGCGACGGCGGCGTGCCGCCGGGTCTGCTCGATGACGCCGTTGCGCGCGTCGACCAGCACCACGGCCAGGTCGGCGGTCGAGGCGCCGGTGACCATGTTCCGCGTGTACTGCACGTGTCCCGGGGTGTCCGCGAGGATGAAGCGGCGCCGGGGCGTGGCGAAGTAGCGGTAGGCGACGTCGATGGTGATGCCCTGCTCGCGCTCGGCGCGCAGGCCGTCGGTGAGCAGCGCGAGGTCCGGCTCGGCGGCGCCGCGCGAGCGCGAGGCGTGCTCGACGGCCTCCAGCTGGTCGACGAGGACCGACTTGGAGTCGTGCAGGAGGCGCCCGACCAGCGTGGACTTGCCGTCGTCGACGGAGCCGGCCGTGGCGAACCGAAGCAGGGTGGTGGCCGACAGCCCGGCCAGCTCTTCAACAGCGGGGGTGGTGCTCATGTCTAGAAGTACCCTTCGCGCTTGCGGTCTTCCATCGCGGCCTCGGACATCTTGTCGTCGGCGCGGGTGGCGCCCCGCTCGGTGAGCCGGGAGGCGGCGATCTCGGCGATGACCTTCTCGATGGTCGTGGCGTCGGAGTCGACGGCGCCGGTGCAGGACATGTCGCCGACCGTGCGGTAGCGGATCAGCCGCGTCTCGACCGTCTCGCCGTCCTTCGGGCCGCCCCAGTCGCCTGCGGTCAGCCACATGCCGTTGCGGCTGAACACCGGGCGCTCGTGCGCGTAGTAGATCTCGGGGAGTTCGATGTTCTCGCGGGCGATGTACTGCCAGACGTCGAGCTCGGTCCAGTTGGACAGGGGGAAGACGCGGACGTGTTCG